>NCDY01000091.1 GCA_002280405.1 Rhodobacterales bacterium 32-66-9
GGGTGAAGGGGCGTCCCCTCCCACGGCTTTCGCAGCCCATGAAGGCCGCGCGGGATGACGCGCGGACCAGACAGGCCCGGAGGCAAGAAGAAGATGACGTTCCAATCCCGCGACGACGCTTACGAACCCGCCCACACCGCATCCCAGACCGCCCATGCGCTGGAGGAGCTGCAGCTCTACGGCTACCGTCCCTTCGAGGACGAGCCCGATCCGCGCCCGATGCCCGACGCAGACCGCCTGCGTGGTGCCGTCGCCGACATCTTCGACGCCCTCGTTGCGAGCCTGGCCGACACTCGCATGGAACCCGACCTCGAAGAAGTGCTCTGGGGCCAGGTCAACCTCTTCCACCGCGCCACTGCCCGGATCGAACGGTCGCTCGACGACAACGAGCAGGGGCAACGCCGCCTCCAGCGCGAGCAGGACGGCTCCGAGGTGAAATCCACCGAACTCGAGCGCCTGACGGCCGAGGGTCTGACCCTCACCGAACGGCGCAACTGCATGGACATGATGCGCGATCACGCCGCCACCGAGTTCGTCCATCACACGGGATCCACCTGGCGCCCCCGCACGGGCTCAATGGTGAACCGCCACCACATGACCGCTGCGCTGATCGACAGCCGCGAATTCCTGGCCGCCAAGCGCCGCGCGGAGACCGAGGTGATGTTCCCCGCAGGCCCCAAGGTCGCTCTCACCGGCGGGACCGACTTCAACGATCACCGCCTGATCTGGGGCAAGCTCGATCAGGTCCGGACCAAGTATCCCGACATGGTCCTTCTCCATGGTGGCAGCCCGAAGGGCACAGAACTGATCGCCGCCAAATGGGCTGAGGCCCGGGGCGTGACGCAGGTGGCCTTCAAGCCTGACTGGACCAAGCACGCCAAGGCTGCCCCCTTCAAGCGCAACGACGCCATGCTCGACGTGCTGCCCGTGGGCGTCCTCGTCTTCCCGGGCAATGGCATCCAGGAAAACCTCGCCGACAAAGCCAAGAAGTTGGGCATCCCGGTCATGAAGTTCGAGAAGGGGGCGTGAGCCCCCTTCACTCAGCTAGAAGATCACCGCCGGGCGAACGGTACGACTTCTCCTGCAGGAGCGTCACTAATCGATTTCGCGGCATCTTGCTTCAACGACAGTTGGACAACGCTAGCTTCTTGCCGGTTGAACCACCCTGGTGGAAGCCCGATCAGGTTTTCGATGTCGCCTGGATGCATCGTGAATTCGACCGCAAGCAAATCTTCCTTGGTGCGAGTTCCGGATTCGACGATCAGGCTGACAGCGTTGCGCAAGACCGCCGGCTCGGGAACTGGCCACTCGCGATCCAGCGGTTCCACCTTGTTCCAGCCGTTGGCTGAATAGCTCTTGTAGAGCTGCGTGCCGTAGTGCTCCGGAATGACTTCGAGGTCCAGAAGCCGCCTGATCTGCGCCTTCACTGAAACCCGCCACCGCTCCTTTACGGACAAGAGCCCGGCCAAAGAATAATGTTGCACCTCATGCACGTAGGTCGTCTCGGGCAGTAGAAACGCACTGGCAAAACGGAAAGCCTGACGTTCAATCTCTTTGAGATCCGACTTCAGCTCTTCGTGGCTAACGCCCTTGTGCAGGATTGCATGACCAAGTTCGTGGGCGGCGTCCATTTGACGGCGGGGCAGGGACATCTTGTCAGTTGCGAGCATGATATGCGGGCGTTCGTCACCCCGTGACCAGCTGCAAAGCCCGTCCAGCTTCGACGTTCCCATCTCGATGGAGCCAACCACACAGCCGACCCGTTCAAGCAACGCCACCATGTCGATGATCGGACCTTGGCCAAGCCGCCAATGGGATCGCAATTCCTGCGCGATGCCCTCGATGTCTTCATCACGCAGTTGGCGATAGGTTAGACCCTTCATGACATCAGGAATGTCGACTGCCGGAAAATCCACATAATGCTGCAAGACCGCAGAGATTTCCTGCAGCCACTGCATCTGGGCGTCCTGGTACGACGTGTCGCGCTTCAGGGCACTGGATAGCGAGCGAGAAAACATCGGGTGTTCACTGGCATGGACAGGTCGCAGAAAATACTCCCTACGCACACGAAGTTCACGCGCCAGGGCGGTGAGCGCCTCTGCATCGGGAGCATGGGTGCCGCTTTCCCAGCGTGACACTGCACTGGGTGAAACCCCAATCATTTGTGCAAGCTCCTTCATGCTCAAAATTCGCCGAGCAGCCCGCACTTCCGCTAGGCGTTCTGGCACGAAGCCAGGCGTTCCTACGCGCATTCAATCCTCCCGCCGGTATCGCAAGATACCGATCATGCCTTCCCTGTTTCGTCGTCCACCTCCGGCGGCGACTCGGGGGGGACAAACGGTTTCACCTTCGCCTTCAAGCGCACCAGCCCGGTCTCGGACGGCGACACAATCGAAGCGGGGACCGGTTCAGCGGCATCGGCATCATCAGCAAGGAACTTGTCAAGGCGTTCGTAAAACAGAAACTGCTCGTAGGTCGCATCAATCACGCCAATCGCAATCTCATCCAGTTTGCCGGACTGTTCGCGGTCACGTGCAACCAAGAAGAGGACGAAGATGTCCCCGGGCTTCGGGCCGCTGCCGTCGAAGTCAAAACTTGGGGTCAGATTGAAGTTCAGCTTCACACCGGCCAGACGGGAACGGTTCTTGTTCGGCAACTTGCTGCGTTCGGGCATCGCGGCGAGGCCAAAGATGACACCCGGGCCATCACCGCCGAACCGCATGAACGGCTGGAAGATCTTCAGGCTGCTGTTCGGGATGACACCACCGACAAGCGGCTGACCGCCGAAAAGGACGCAGACCTCTTCGAAGCCTTGCTCCACCATCCGAAAACGCGCCTGGCCTTCGAGTTCGCGCGCGCGCTTCTTGTCCAGCCCAGCATGGTCGCGCACCAGCAGGGAAGCCTTCAACGTTTCCGCCCGCGTCCGATCCTCCAACGCGAGGATCAGGCCGCGTTTCAGAAGATGTTTCCAATCGAAGTCAGCCATCCAAGCACCCGCCCGCGAGATTACATGATTGCGTTATGACGGAAATGTATACGAGAATTGTGCGTAAAGCAAGAGTGAACAAACGAAGCGCACTATGAGCGAGTGCCCATCGGGGGGCTGGAGGACGCCTAAATCTGTCGCACCGTTTGTGACTTACTCGAAGACGACAAGGAGGCATTGCGTCAACGCGCGCGACGACTGCGGGTCAGACTGAAGCGATAGTCGAAGTGGGCGAAAGCTTCCCTCCTAATGGTTCGACGTTGACAACGCGTCCTTGAGCGCGGGGTTGACCGACTTGGAGAGCCAGGCACGCGCCCATTTCGCCTACTGTTGATCAGGGTTCATCCTGGTAGCAGGCCACTGCCCCGACTGTCTCACGCCACCTCCCTTATTAAGGCCATCAGTTCAGCGTAGCTGGTTACGACACCATATTTCACACGATCCTCGTTAATCCTCCGGCCGATTTCATCAAAGAACTTCCGTGCACACTTGATCTTGGTCTGCTCCAACTCCCGCATTTTCATCGACGGTTGATCGGATTTGGTTTCAGCCACAAAGTAGAGATGCCTCACGCCCCCTTCACGGAAAGCAATCGCCCAGTCTGGGTTGTAATCGCCGACCGGCGTGGGGATGAGGAACCCCCGGGGCAGCTTGGAATAGACGACCACCTCGGTGCTGGTGTCGAGATCACGAACGAAGTCTCGCTCAACCTTCGAGTCAACGATCGCAAAGTCGTAAACATGATTCTTGAGCGTGTCGGTCGCCTTCTTGAAGTCATTTCCCGTCTCACCAGCGGTGAACAGTTCGGCATCATATCTGTCTTCCGTGGCGTCGTAAGTCAGCCGCTCAATGACCGCGATGGCCTTTTGTTCTTGGATCAGGTGCGAGGCATCGGCTATGAACTGCTCAGGGTTTCTTGCAAACTCCCCAAACTTGGCGGCCTGAATGCCGGTCAGGATGTCACCCACGGTTTTGCGGGTCAGGTCTGTGTTTTCCGCAATCGCCCCGATCACATCATAGGTCACCAGAGAATGGGCGCTCTTGCCCGTCTCGGTCCGAACCTTGCCTTGGACGAAGGCCTCCCCCGCGCGCAGGCGGTCATCCGTCACAGCGTCTTCCAACGCCCCTTCGGTCACCAGATACTGTAGTGGCGTCACTCTAAGGTCGCGCTCTAGCCGGTCGATGCAGCTTCGGACTAATGCGGCGCTTTCAAATTCGACCTGGTAGACAGCCTTGCGGTTGATCCGCCGCCAGAGTTCTTGAAACTCCTTGCGGTGGAAATTGTCGTTCAGGGGGTTCTTTTTCGGTTTGCGCCCGTCGCTGAACATGTCCTCGACTGCGCGCCCGTTGAACACCGTGTCGATCAGGGCCAAGACAGCCTCACGATGCGGTTCCAGTTCTTCAGGTAGGACCTCGATTGCATCGGCCTTGCGGGCCTCATGATAGGCCGCAGTTATATGGCCATCCTCATCCACAAAGTCGTTTTTGATCAGGAAACGTTCCAGCTTCTTGGCCAGAGCCTTGTCCAGCACCAGCTCTTGATCCTCTGTCTTCAGGGTTTTGCCGGTGAAGTATTCGGCGTCCGCCTGCCTTGGGCGGGTAGATAGGTTCTGGACGATCTCTTTCTGGAGCGCAGCAACAAAGCCTTTGTAGCTCTCGGACGCAACCACCGTGAGGACATTGATGTCATGCACCGTCACGGGATGGTCCATCCGCTCGCCATTTCGGTTCACGGCGATGCGCAACCCGCGCCCCACCTCTTGGCGGCGGGAGATCGTGTTCTGGCTGTCATTATGCTTGAGCATGCACATCACGAAGACATTGGGGTTGTCCCAACCTTCGCGTAGGGCGGAGTGTGAAAAGATGAACCGCGTGGGTTCCTCAAACGACAACAGCAGCTCTTTGTGTTTCAGGATCAGATCGTAGTCGCTAGGCTCGGTGGATTGGCCTGCCATCTCACCCCGTGCCGCAGCCTTGGGGTCGGTCATCCGTCCCTTCTTGTCGATCGAGAAGTAGCCGCGATGGGTTTTGCCCACTTCGATCCCCTCGAGGTACTTTCGGTATTCAACGTTCTCTAGCGGCAACTCGCCCAGCAGCGCCTCGACCGCCTGCGCATATTCCTCTTCGAAAATTCGGGCATATTCGCCTTGTTCATCGGGCGCATCGTAATCGCGATACTTCACCACCTCGTCGATGAAGAACAGCGACAGCACCTTGACCCCACGCGCGAACAGCACCTGTTCGCGCTCCAGATGCGCCGAAATCGTCTCGCGGATCTGTATCCGGCGGATATCCTTCTCGGTTACATCGCCCGAGGCCTCGCCGGCACGCAGGACGTCGCCATTCGTGAAATGCACTGTGTCATCGCGGGCATCGATGTTGGCCACCACGAAACCGCGATACACCTCCAGGCCCTTGGACAGATCGAAAAGGTTGCGTCCCTGTTCCAGCTTGCGGGTCATGCGTTTGATCCCGCTGTCCGTCTTCACCTCCAGGTCGACAAAGGCCACCGGGGCAGCAGATGTCACATCGACCCGGTGCAGAAACAGATACGGGTTCGTCCCGCTCAGCCCCTTCGTTTCCACCCCCCGCACGCGGATTTTCTTGACCAGTTTCTGGTTGAACGCATCCACCGCGTCCAGGCGATGCACCTTGTTATGCACGGTCTTGTGCGTCGCCGAATAGCGCAGGATGAACAGCGGGTTGAACTTGGGTAGGCTTTCCTGGGTCGCGGGCCCTTCCATCTTTTGTGGCTCGTCCAAGATCAGGATCGGGCGGTTTTTGGCGATCACGTCGATCGGGCGTCGGGACTGGAAGTCGTCCAGCTCATCGTAAATCCGCCGGTTATCCGCCCCCGTGGCCGCAAACGCTTGGACGTTGATCACCATCACGTTGATGCCCGCGTCCGAGGAAAAGCTTTCCAGCTCATGCAGCCGCTTGGAGTTATAGACGAACGCCCGCAGCTTCTTCCCGTACTCTTGCTGGAAATGCTCGGCCGTCATCTGGATCGACTTAGCAACGCCTTCGCGGATAGCGACGCTAGGCACCATGATGATGAACTTCGACCAGCCATACCGCTTGTGCAGCTCGAACATGGTGCGCAGGTAGACATAGGTCTTGCCCGTGCCGGTTTCCATCTCGACGTCCAAGTTCACCCGCGCGCCGGGGTTATAACTGCGCGGCTTGGCTTTACCCTTGTCGTCCACATAGGAGGTCAGGCCTTCGGACAACGGTAGCAGCGCGCGGCGTTGCACCTTGTGGATATTGCCAAGCAGATTCAGGCTCTGCAGCAGCTCCGCATTGCCGAAGCCTGCGATCTCCATCCGCGCCTGGGGGCCGGCGCCGGGGTCGATCGTATAACGCAGTGCATCTTGCCTGGGCTGGCCGTCGAAGCAATCGACCACGGCATCGACCGCCTGCGCCTGATAGGGTTGCGACTTGAACTTGATCTTCATGGCTGTCGCTTTCTTAAATCGAGCGCTTCTTGCGTAGTTTCTTTCGTATGATGTTCCCTTTTCATTCGCTCAGCTTCCAGGCCGGGGCAGGCTTCGAACCGGCGTTAAAGATTACACCCTTCCGCCGCAAACTACTGAGAAGATTACCAATTTTGTTGGCTCTCTGAGCTTCATCCAAGGCATCGCTCAGCTTGTCCCACAACAGGTCATCAACGTCCTTTCGTGAGGCAGTGCCGAACTCTCTTAAATACTGCACCAGCATATCGGCATAGTGCTGGTCATCGAAGGCCCGAGTCTTGATGTAGGCCGCTTTCTTCCCCGAGGCGGCAGCAACGGCCGATGACACGCGATACCGAGGCTTGCGCCCCTCGATCAATCCCTTGCGCTTAAGCGCTCGGACCGCCTCGTCCGGCACCTCGAGCCCCTTCTGCACCCGGTCCAGCGCCAACACATCTGCCAGCTTCAGACCGCCATGCTCCATCAGCACACGGGTGTAGGCCGGATCGACCACCCCGCCATACAAGGTCATCACGACCGCATCCCCTGCCACTTCATAATCCGGCATCGGGAGGTAGCGCCTGCGCTGCATTTCATACATGCGCTGGATGCCGTAGCCCATCTGATCGATCATGTTCAGCTCGACCATCGCCTGCACCAGGTAGGGGTTCCGATAGCCCCTCGGTGTCTTGTCGCCACGCACGTAGTCTTCCGGCGCCCCTTCATAGAAATGCCCCGCGTTCTCGAAGACCAAGCGATCTGGCCGCTCGGTCACGATGATCCGCTGGTTCTGTCGGTAGTCCTGATGGGCGATGCAGTTGTGCAGTGCTTCCAGTACCACCTTCTGATCGTATTTCGACACCTCATGCGGCAACAGCTCGTCATCGGGCAACAGCCGCAGCTGGATGTTGCGGATGCGTTGATACAGTTGCGAGGTCGACAGCAGGAACGGTGGCCCAAAATGTTCATAGGCCGTTTCCTGCCCGACCAGCTTCCATGTGATCTGGGCGGGGTGAGGTGACAGCAGATAGGCACTCTCTGCACGGCCCAAGAGCAGCAGCGCGGTGCGCGTCACCTGTCCGCGTTGCGTGACCTTGGCGCGGTCCAGAAGGGTCGCCACCGGCCAGCCGCGAACCTCCTCTGCGTCGATCCTGTTCTGATGTTTCAGCGCAAAGTCCCGGCGCGCGCGCTCCACCGCTTGCGGGTCTAGATCGTCCAGCGTGGCCCCGTCCACGACCTGTGCGCTCCAATCGCCCTGCAGGGTCTGGTTGCGGATTTCGTCCTGTTTCACAAACCCAAGCGCAGTCACGCTTTCACCCGCCCGCGCATAGGTCTGTCCCTGCCACGCAATGGGAATACCCCTTGGCGCAGGCGGGATTTCCAGCATGACAACGCGCTTGCCGTCCACATCCACCTCGTGGATCTGACGAAACGTCGTGCTGGGGTCAGCCCCTTGGGCGATCTGGTGCTTCAACCCGTCCAACCGCTCCCGCTCGGGCCGATAACTCGTGCCCACCACATCACGAGTCTTGTTGTTCACTCCGAACACCAGCCAGCCCGCATCGGCGTCGCGAAGGTTCGCCTCGTTCGCGAGGGCCGAGAAGTAGCGCCCGATCTTGTCGGTGTCGTAATCGTTCGACGCCTCCTTGAACTCGACCACCTCGTTTTCCCAGGTGGCGATCAGGTCTGTCAGTTTCTGGCGCAACGCGGCTGGGTCCATCAGATCGCCTTGACGTCGGTGTCGGGCGAAAGGGATTTGAAGATCTGCTTCACGTTGATCTTGGTCGCATCATCTCTAAAGCCCGTGTCCTTGAACACCACGCGCAGGGGTTTGCGGGTGGCGAGCGTCTTGACCAGCGCCTCGTCCACGCCGTTGTCGAAACAGGCGATCAGGGCTCGAGGATTTTTGCCCCCGCGCGGCGGATGCGTTCTTTGGAGATTTCGGCGATGGTGGAAAAGCCAAGTTTCTTACCTTCTGCGCCTTCAGAAAGATGTTCATCAAGTTGGACCGAGATAAAAATTCTATTGCCACCATCTTTTGCATTTTGCAGCATTAGGGCGTGAGCCGTGGAGCCAGAACCAGCAAAGAAATCCATCACTATTTCAGAGGAAACCGGATCGGTAGATAACTGAATTACCCGAGACAACACCTCGGTCGGCTTTGGGTGGTCGAACACCTTTACCCTATCAAATAGACCGCTAACCTCTTTGGTCCCCATTTTGTTTCCAGATATGCCCGCCCACAAATCAGAAGTCTCTCGTCCTGCCTCTGAAACGTAGTGCTTCTGGTATACCTGCCAGCGCAATCCATCAGACTTCGTCACCTGACGCCATTCAATCATTCCATCAGAAAGCAGTTTTTGATATGTGTCCTTGCCGCATACCCACCGGCTTTCATATCCCTCTGGCGCGATGGGATAAACCAAGGTTCCATCTGGTGCTTCGACAGGATAAAACATACTTGGTCGATCTTCGCGCCTGTTCTCACCGCCGGTGCGACGCAACGAGCGCGTTAGGGTCAGGACCTGTTAATTTGCTTGCACGCGCTGTCGCGGTTTGATTCATTCTGGGCACCGAGGGGGTGTCGCATGGATGATCTGTTCTGGTTGACCGAGGCGCAGATGGAGCGTCTCAAGCCATTCTTTCCGCTGTCGCACGGGGTGCCGCGTGTGGATGATCGGCGTGTATTGAGCGGGATTATCTTCATCAATCGCAATGGCTTGCGGTGGCGAGATGCACCGGCGGCATATGGGCCACCCAAGACGCTCTACAACAGATGGGTGCGCTGGAGCCGGTTGGGGGTCTTCGCGCGAATACTGACCGAACTTGCCGCTGAGGGCCAGGATGTCGAGACGATCATGATCGACGCTACCCATCTGAAAGCGCATCGCACGGCGTCCAGCCTGCGGGGCAAAAAAGGGGGTGCAAACGCTTCATCGGGCGAACCAAGGGCGGGTTGAACTCGAAACTGCACGCCGTTGCCGATGCGAAGGGTCGCCCCATCGGCATGTATCTGAGCGCCGGGCAGACCAGTGACTACATCGGGGCGAGGGCACTACTGCCCTTTCTGCCCGAGGCCGGAACCCTGCTGGCAGATCGCGGCTATGATGCCGACTGGTTCCGCAACGCATTGATCGAGCGTAATATTCAGCCATGCATCCCGTCGCGGAAGGGCCGCAAGAGCGCCATTCCCCATGACGCTGATCTCTACCGCAAACGCCACAAGATCGAGAACATGTTCGCCCGCCTCAAAGACTGGCGCAGGATCGCCACACGCTACGACCGGTGTGCAGACCTGTTCCTCTCCGCCTGCGCCCTTGCCGCAACCGTCATGTTCTGGCTATGAGATGCCGTAACGGGGCCTGCGTCGCGACCCGCCCGTTACCGTTGCAAAGTCGAGGGTAAGCTGGCGCCATTCCCGTATTGGATCCAAAAGGAGGA
>NCDY01000092.1 GCA_002280405.1 Rhodobacterales bacterium 32-66-9
CCTCGAAGACTTCTTCAGCAGCCTGCTAGGTGTTCCGGTTTTGCCTTCATGAACCCTTCACCGCGATCATACTCTTCAGTAACTGACGCTTCCACGTCGCGTACCGCAAGTACGATTGTGGGAAGAACGCAACCAAGTTTAAGGTCGTTCCGCAGATTCTTGTAAGGCTTTGAACCCTTGATTATGTCTCTTTGGATGGCAAGGTTCTCTTCGGAACCATGCGTCTTAGAGAGATACCATTCGTAGTCCGCGCGAGCGCTCACCATGAAATTGTTGATGCGATTATCGTAGTCGAGACTAACTACTTCAAATTTCATGGTGTCCTCATCTTTTGGCGCTCGCCCGAAGCAGCATTGCGCGCTTTGGAAATCTTGGCAAGTGCGCCTTTGGAAGGCTACGGGAGTGAAACCCTCACAACCTCCCCAACCGCTCCGTCAACAGCCGGTAGAACCCGTCCCGGTCCACGCCGCCCATGAACATCGCGTTGGGCTCTCGCCCCGTCACCCGCCACCAGTCGGCGACGGTCATGCCGAGGGTGAGCTCTGATCCTGTCTCGATCTCGACGTTGATGTGGCGACCGGTGAAGAGCGACGGCTCCAGAAGGTAGGCGATCACGCAAGGGTCGTGCAGGGGGGCGCCGGCACTGCCGTATTTCGCGGTGTCGAAGCGTTCGAAGAAATCGGTCCAGCTCGCGACGGCCTGGCCGACCGGGGTGCCCAAGGCCCGCATCTCCTCCACCCACTCACGGCTGGTCAGGGCCTTGTGGGTGACGTCGAGGGGCATCACCACCAGCGGTGCGCCGGATTTGAACACGATGTCAGCGGCTTCGGGGTCGACGTAGATGTTGAACTCGGCCGCGGGGGTGACATTGCCGACCTCGAAATACGCGCCGCCCATCAGGACGATCTCGGCCACGCGGGGGATGATGTCGGGGGCGCGCTGGAAGGCGGTGGCGATGTTGGTCAGGGGGCCGAGGGGGCAGAGGGTGATGGTCCCTGACGCGTGGGCGCGGAGGGTGTCGATCAGATAGTCGACGGCGTGTTGGGGGTGCAGCGGCAGCGTCGGCTGAGGCAGGGGGATACCGTCGAGGCCGGTCTTGCCATGCACATATTCGGCGGTGACGAGTTTGCGTTTGAGGGGCGCGTCGCAGCCGGCGTGGACGGGGGTCTTGTGGCCCGAAAGTTCGACAATCTGGCGTGCGTTCCGCTGGGTGAGGGGCAGGGGGACGTTCCCCGCGACGACGGTGAGGGCGAGGACCTCCAGCTCCGGGCTGGCCAGCGCGAGGAGGATCGCGACGGCGTCGTCCTGGCCCGGGTCGGTGTCGATGATGATCTTGCGGGACATGGGGAAGGCTCCTTTGGCGCGGAGTAAGCGGCATGGGAAAAAATTTGTCCAGATGGTCAGGAAAGTCGGCCTGCGACGGGTGGCGCGAGGGCGCGGGCTTTCGGGGCTTGGTCGGCGGGAGCTGTGATCGACACTCTGGTCGGGGCTGGCGGGGCGGGCCGTGCCGGAGAGCGGGTCGATCATTCAGGCGGTGGGGCGTGGGGAGAGTGAGCCGGGAGGATCGCGCGCGGCGCGGCGAGCCAGTGGTTCGGCGGCACCATGAGCCGTGTTCAACTCCAGAAGTGCCGTGCGCGGATCGGCCGGCAGCGGGTCTTCGGTGCCAAGAACGAAGTCATCGTCAGCCCGGGGCTTGTTGCGCCGCCCGGAGGGTTGGGCGACAGACCGGAAGCTCACCTCTTTCCGGCAGCGTCCGTTCGGGACACCGCAGAGGACGATCCGGGAGAAGTTCGACACCTGCCGCTTTTCCGGTCACGAGGAGCGGGTGGCGGACCTCTTGGCGCGGGTGGTGCTGGTCAGAGTCGGGACGATCGGGGTGGAGGCCGAGATCGCGGCGGCGCGGCGGGAGGCCTGACCGGGTGCCTCCCACCCCCGGCCCCTCCCCACAGAGGGGGAGGGGAGGCTCGTGCGGACCCCGCGGCCGTTAGCCGTCGAAGTTCACCGTCTCCATGATCTTCAGCGCGGCGGCGCGCGCCTTGGCGATGTCGGCCAGGGGCGTCGTGTCCGGGGTGAACTCGCCCCAGCTTTGCACCAGGGCGGAGCGTTCCACACCGGGTTTGACCGGGTATTCATAGTTCGTCTCGGCGTAGATCTTCTGCGCGGTGTCGCCGGACAGCCATTCCATGAACTTCAGCGCGTTTTCCTTGTTCGGAGCGGATTTGGTCATCGCGACCCCCGAGATGTTCAGGTGGGTGCCGCCGCCCACGAAGGTCGGGAACACCAGGTTCACCGCTTCCGCTGCCGCCTTCTGCTCGGGGTCGTTCAGCATCTGGCCGATGTAATAGGTGTTGCCGATGGCGATGTCGCATTCCCCGGCCGCGATCGCCTTGACCTGGTCGCGGTCGCCGCCTTCGGGCTTGCGGGCGAGGTTGGCCTTGACCCCCTCTATCCATTTCGTCGCGGCTTCCTCGCCGTTGCGGGCGACCATCGCGCCGAGGAGGGCGATGTTGTAGTCGTTGAGGCCGGAGCGCGAGCAGATGCGGCCCTTCCATTTCTCGGAGGCGAGGTCTTCGTAGGTGGTGACCTCGCCGGGCTGGACCCTTTCCTTGGAGGCGTAGACGATGCGGGCGCGCGAGGTCAGGCCGAACCACTTGTCGTTCGGGTCGCGCAGGGTTTCGGGGATATTGGCTTCCAGCACGGCGGACTGCACCGGCTGGACCACGTCGGCCTCGACGATCTGCGCCAGGCGGGCGATGTCGACGGTTAGGACAAGGTCGGCAGGAGAGCGGTCGCCTTCGGCCTGCAGACGCTCGGCCATGCCCTTGTCGACGAAGGCCACGTTGACCTTGATCCCGGTCTCGGCGGTGAAGGCGTCGACGAGGGGCTGGATCAATTCGGGCTGGCGGTGGGAGTAGACGTTGATCTCTTGTGCCAGGGCCGGGACGCTGATGGCGAGAAGGGCGAGGGTCGAGAGGCGCAGCATTGACTGACTCCTTTAGTCGGGTTTTCTGCACCGGGTTTACGCGGCTTGCACCGGGGGGGTCAAGAGCCTGAGTGAAACCGTCGGACATTTTGTCGCCATCGTGCGCCGCACCCGGGGGCCCCGGCGGTCCGATGCGCCGGGTCAGGTCCGGGTCGGGCTTGGCTTGTCCTCGGCCTTGGCGCGGTTCCAAAGGGAGTCCATCTCCTCCAGGTCGCTGTCGGCGGGTTTGCGGCCGCTTTCCGCGAGCCAGTCCTCGATCCGGGCGAAGCGGCGGGTGAACTTGGCGTTCGCCCCGCGCAGCGCGGCTTCGGGATCGACCTTCAGGTGGCGGGCGAGGTTGGCCATCACGAAGAGGAGGTCGCCGATTTCTTCGGTGAGGTGGTCATGGGAGAGGCTGTCGCGGGCTTCCACGACCTCGCGGGCTTCCTCGACCAGCTTGTCGAGAACCTGCTTCGTCGAGGGCCAGTCGAACCCCACGCGGGCGGCACGGTTCTGCAGTTTCAGGGCGCGGGTGAGGGCGGGGAGGGACTGGGCGACGCCGTCGAGGGTGCGCGCATCCCCGCGTTCGGCGGCTTTCGCTGCCTCCCAGTCGCGGGTCTGCTGGTCGGCGGTCTTGTCGCGCGAGGCGGTGCCGAAGACATGCGGGTGGCGGGCGATCATCTTGTCGCAGATCGTGGTGACGACATCGGCAAAGGTGAAATGAGCGGCCTCGGCGGCCATTTGGGAATGGTAGACGGCCTGGAAGAGAAGATCGCCAAGCTCGCCCTTCAGGCCGGGCCAGTCAGCGCGGTCGATGGCGTCGGCGACTTCATGCGCCTCTTCCAGCGTATGGGGGGCGATGCTGGCGAAGGTCTGCTCAAGGTCCCAGGGGCAACCGGTGACAGGGTCGCGCAAGGCGGCCATGATGGCGAGGAGGCGGTCGATGCCGGATCGGGCGTCGGCGGGGGAAATGTCGGAGGGGTGGGGCATCGGGCCTCGCGTCAGGGTGCGGGGCGAGAGTAGGGCGGCTGCGGGGGCGAAAGCCAGCCCCCGCGCGCGACAGTCAGAACGACAGGCCGAGGCGCAGTGACAGCGAGTTCACCGGCGCGTCGAAGGTGAAAGGGAGGCCGGGGTTCGGATTGGTGCCGTCCATCTTGCGGCGGGTGTAGTCGAGGCCGACGAAGACCTGATCGGTCAGCTTGTAGTCCATCCCGACGCCAAGGCTGGTGCCGGACGCCGTCGGCTTGTCGACGCCGTTGAGCGTGTAGTTGCCCTTCGCCAGGCCGAAAGCGCCATAGATCAGCGCGCTGCCAAGGCTGTAGCCGACGCGGCCGCGCAGTTCCAGAAGCGAGTCGACCGGATCATCTCCGCCAAGGCTTACGTCTCTGAACACCATGCCGGAGACGTTCGCAAAGGACAGCTCGCCCCCGTAGACCAGCTTGCCGCGCTGCAGGTTGTAACCGAGAAAGCCGCCCGTGGCGCGACCGTCGGTGTAATCGAAAAGACCGAAGCCCGCCATGTCCATGTAACCGCTGGTGCGGCTGTAGCTGAGACCGGCATAGGGACCGGACCAGTCCACCCCCGAAGCTGCTGCGGGCATCGCTTCGGGGACGGGATCGGGGCCGATGAGGGTGGGGCCGCCAGCGTGGAGAGGGCCTGCGAAAGCCAGAAAAGCACCGGTGGTGATCAGGGTCATGCGTGTCATTGCTGCTCTCCAAGGTCGGCATCTTGAAATGTGCCTGCGATTTCAGGATAGCAGACCCGTCGCCGAACGCTGCAGAAAACCCCGGACTGCAAATCGGACAATCCCGGACATGATGCGAAAATGCATCGGACCTGGCCGGTTTCCCGGCGGCAGGTAAGGCTCTCCTGATGCCGCTCGGTCCAGGGATCACCGCTTCGCGCATTGCGGTCAAGCGGGATTTCGGATTTGATCAAACGTCAGTCCCGAAGGAGTCCGCCATGCCCGTGCTGAACCGTATCGCCTCCTATGCCGAAGAGATGAAGGGCTGGCGGCGGCATCTGCACAGGCATCCCGAACTGGCCTTCGACTGCCACGAGACGGCAGCCTGGGTTGCCGAGCGCCTGCGCGAGATCGGGGTTGACGAGCTGCATCCGGGGATCGCGAAGACCGGGATCGTGGCGCTGATCAGGGGGCGGGCGGACGGCCCGGTGATCGGGCTGCGCGCCGACATGGATGCCCTGCCGATCGAGGAGCTGACCGGGGTGCCCCACGCCAGCACCATTCCGGGCAGGATGCATGCCTGCGGCCATGACGGGCATGTGACGATGCTTCTGGGCGCGGCGAAGTATCTGGCCGAGACGCGGAATTTCGCGGGCACCGCGGCGCTGATCTTCCAGCCGGCGGAAGAGGATGGCGGCGGCGCGCAGGTCATGATGCAGGAGGGCATCATGGACCGGTTCGGGATCGGCCAGGTCTATGGCATCCACAACGCGCCGAACGTGCCGCTCGGGCAATTCCACACCAGGCCGGGGCCGTTTATGGCTTCGGTCGATACGGCGGTGGTGAAGGTGACGGGCAAGGGTGGCCATGGTGCCACGCCGCATGACTGCGTCGATCCGGTGGTGGCCATCGTCGGCATGGTGCAGGCGGTGCAGACCATCATTCCGCGCAACGTCTTTGCGCTGGACGAGGCGGTGATCTCGGTCACCATGATCCACACCGGGACGGCGTCGAACATCATCCCCGAAGAGGGGTTCTTCGCCGCCACGATCCGTTGTTTCAAGCCGGACGTGCGGGCGCTGTTGAAGCGGAGGTTCCACGAGATCGTCGAGGGCCACGCGACGGCCTATGCCGTCAAGGCCGAGATCAATTATGACTGGGGTTATCCCGCGACGATCAACCATGAGGATGAGACCGTCTTTGCCGCCGAGGTCGCCTGCGAAGTGTCGGGCGCGGATGCAGTCGATGCGCGGGCGGGGCGCGAGATGGGGTCGGAGGATTTCAGCTATATGCTGGAGGCGCGGCCCGGGGCTTACCTGTTTCTCGGCACCGGGCCAGGGGCGGGGCTGCATCACCCGGCTTTCGACTTCAACGACGAGGCAGCGCCCATCGGGGCCAGCTTCTTCGCGCGGCTGGTTGAGCGGGCTCAGCCGCTGGCCTGACGCGCAAGCCGGACCACAGCGAAGCCGATCTGGCCGACAAGGCCGGGGGCGACACGGATGCCGGCGGTGCGGAAAGCCGAATCGGTTCGGGGGCCGGATCGTCGCCCGCCTGGTTGCGCTGTGGGCCGGATCAACCATTGGACACCATATCTGGGGGACCCGCAACCTTTGGAAACCGGCGGGGCTGGTCGGTATTTGATCAAAATGCTAGTGTGGCGCTGACATCCTCTTGTGTCGTTCAGCAACGGAGACCCGACATGACCGCCCCTTTGGCCCTGGCACGGCCCACCCCTGACGAGCTTTGGGAGCTGGACCGCGCCCATGCGCTGCACCCCTGGACGAATTTCGGACCCTTCGAGCGGGAAGGGTCGCTGGTGATCAGTCGGGGCGAGGGCTGTTATCTGTGGGACGCGGAGGGGCGGCGCTATCTGGACGCCGTGGGCGGCATGTGGTGCACCAATGTGGGCCTGGGGCGCAGGGACATGGCGCAGGCGATAGCCGATCAGGTCGAACGGCTGGCCTTCGCCAACAGTTTCGTCGACGTGACGAACGGGCCGTCGGCGCGGCTTTCGGCGAAACTTGCCGCGCTGGCTCCGGGCGATCTGAACCGGGTGCATCTGACCACGGGCGGATCGACGGCGGTGGACACGGCGGTGCGGATGGTCTGGTACTGGCAGACCTGCATGGGACGGCCGGAAAAGACCGATATCGTCGCGCGGGACCATTCGTACCATGGCTCGACCTACCTGACGCAGTCGGTGGGCAAGCGGCCGGGCGACCGGGTGGAGGAGTTCCGCTACCAGCACGCGGGCATCTACCATCTGACGGCGCCCAACCCTTACCGGCGCCCCGAGGGGATGAGCGAGGCGCAGTTCTGCGACGCGCTGGTCGCGGAGTTCGAGGCGCTGGTCGCGCGGGTGGGGGCGGACCGGATCGGCGGCTTCATCGCGGAACCGATCCAGGCCTCGGGTGGGGTGATCGTGCCCCCTGACGGCTACCTGCGCCGGATGTGGGAGGTCTGCCGGAGCCATGGCATCCTGTTCATCGCCGACGAAGTCGTCACCGGCTTCGGGCGGCTGGGCCACTGGTTCGCCTCCGAAGCCGAGTTCGGGGTGGTGCCGGACATGATCACCTGTGCGAAGGGGCTGACCTCGGGCTATCTGCCGCTGGGGGCCCTGATCTTCTCGGATCGGATCTGGGAGGGGATGGCCGCGAAAGGTGAGCGTTGGTTCACGTCCGGTTTCACCTATTCCGGGCATCCGGTCAGCTGTGCGGCGGCGCTGAAATCCATCGAGATCATCGAGAGCGAGGGGCTGCTGGAGAATGCGGCGGTCGTCGGGGATTATTTCCTGGATCGGCTGAAAAGGCTGGAGGCCTTGCCGCTGGTGGGCCAGGTGCGCGGGCGGCGGCTGATGGTCTGCGTGGAGAATGTCGCCTCCAAGCTGACCAAGGCGCCGCTGCCGGACGGGGTGAATGAATCGAAGCGGATCAGCGATGCCGCCGAGGCCATGGGGCTGATGGTGCGCCCCATCGGGCATCTGAACGTGATGTCGCCGCCGCTGACGATCACGACGGCCCAGGTCGATTTCGTGACCGAGACGCTGGAAAAGGCGATCCGGCAGGTCACGGACGAGCTGGTGCGCGAGGGGCACCGGATCGGATGACTTGACTTCCGGTCGGGGCAGGGGTTTCCTCACCCGGCCGGATCCGCGCGTCTCCGATGAATGACTGCGCTTCGTGACCCGAGACTCTCATGGCACTTGAAGATGCGAAGACGCAGGTCGACACTGCGTTCACCAGGGACAGCCGCCGGGGCTATTCCTTTGAAAATGCGTTCGGGGGGGCGACGAGCTTCCTGCGGCGGACCTATACCAAGGATCTGACCGGGGTCGACCTCGCGATCACCGGGGTGCCCTTCGATCAGGCGGTCAGCCATCGGGCGGGCACACGGTTCGGGCCGCGCGCGATCCGCGAGGCGTCGGCGCTGATGCCCTACGACCCGCCGCCGGGTTGGGGGACCGACCCCCTGGAGGACCTGTCGGTCGTGGATTACGGCGATGTGGCCTTCGACTATGCCAATGTGCCGGAGTT
>NCDY01000093.1 GCA_002280405.1 Rhodobacterales bacterium 32-66-9
CATGTGGTCGCGCGTGCCCAGCGACCGGGCGCGGACCCGGGTCTGCGCCCGGCGGCAGAAGGTCGAGGAAAAGCATTCCTTGATCACCACATCCCGGCCCAGGCTGTCCTGCGCGAGATAGGTGATCCCGAACCCGCCCGAGTTGATGAATCGGGTGATCCTGTAAGTGCCGTGGAACAGCACTGTTCCGGGCAGAAGCTCGTCGCCGAAGTCGGTCCGGGCCAGCGGTTCAGACGTGTCAAAAGCCATGATGCGCGAACAAGCCCCCATCCTCGAGAAGAAGCTTCGGACCCGCCCGGAACCCGGATCGATTCGGGGCGAGGCGAGCGCCACATTTACAACTTTAAGTTGTGGCTCGATTCTGGCGCGATTTAGGCGGCTTTGTGTTCGAACTGCCGCAATGATTAAGCCCCGGCGCGGTCGCGCGGGGCCACTGATCCATCGGTGCGGCCCGGGGGGCTACCGCTCCTCGACCAGGATCTCGCGCTTGCCGACGTGGTTGGCGCGGGTGACGACGCCCTCGTCTTCCATCTGCTCGACCAGGCGCGCGGCCTTGTTGTAGCCGATGCCCAGCTTGCGCTGGATGTAGGAGGTCGAACACTTCCGGTCCCGCGCCACGATCGCAACGGCCTGATCATACAGCGTGTCATCGCCTTCGCTGTTCAAGCCCAACACGGCGTCGATCTCGTTGTCGCGCTCGTCATCCACACCTTCGACGACGCCCGACATGTAGACCGGCGGGCCAAAGCTCTTCAGGTGGTTGACGATCTCTTCCACTTCCTCGTCCGAAACGAACGGCCCGTGGATCCGGGTGATCTTCGCGCCGTTGCCCATGTAGAGCATGTCCCCGGCACCCAGAAGCTGTTCGGCCCCCTGTTCGCCAAGGATGGTGCGGCTGTCGATCTTCGATGTGACCTGGAACGAAATCCGCGTCGGGAAGTTCGCCTTGATCGTGCCGGTGATCACGTCCACCGAAGGCCGCTGTGTCGCCATGATCAGGTGGATGCCCGACGCCCGCGCCATCTGCGCCAGACGCTGGATGCAGGCTTCGATCTCTTTGCCCGCGACCATCATCAGGTCGGCCATCTCGTCGACGATGACGACGATGTAGGGGAAGGGCTGCGGCGCGAATTCCTCGGTCTCGAACACCGGATCGCCGGTTTCCTCGTCGAAGCCGGTCTGGATCGTGCGCTTGAACATCTCGTTCTTCGACAGGGCCTCACGCACCCGGCCGTTGTAACCCTCGATGTTGCGCACACCCATCTTGGACATCTTGCGGTAACGTTCCTCCATCTCGCCCACGACCCATTTCAGGGCGACGACCGCCTTCTTCGGGTCGGTGACGACGGGCGACAGCAGATGCGGGATGCCGTCATAGACCGACAGTTCCAGCATTTTCGGGTCGATCATGATCAGGCGGCATTCCTCGGGCGTCAGCTTGTAGAGCAGCGACAGGATCATCGTGTTGATGGCGACCGATTTCCCCGACCCCGTGGTCCCGGCGATCAAGAGGTGCCAATGTCCTTGCCCAGCGCCAGGGGCAGCCGCATCTGGCTGTCGCCGAAGTCGCGCGCGGCAAGAATCTCCCGCAAGACCACCTTTTCGCGGTGGGCGTTCGGGAGTTCGATGCCGATCACCGAACGCCCCGGCACAGTGGACACCCGCGCCGACAGCGCCGACATGCTGCGGGCGATGTCATCGGCCAAACCGATCACCCGGCTCGCCTTCAGCCCCGGTGCAGGCTCCAGCTCATACATCGTCACGACCGGCCCGGGACGGACTGCCGTGATCTCGCCCTTGACGCCGTAGTCGTCGAGCACGCTTTCCAGCATTCGCGCGTTTTCTTCCAGCGCCTCGTCGGAAAGCTGGTTGCCTTGCACCTTCACCGGCGCTGACAGCAGCGACAGCGGCGGCAGTTCATAGACCTGCGCCTGCTCCTCGAACCGCAGCACGGGCTGGCTTTCCGCCATCGCCTGACGGGACGGAGCGGGCTTCTTCACCGCATGTTGCACCACGGCCTTGCGGTCCGCCGCAAACCCCATCGGCCGGGCCGCGGGCAGTTCGTCCTCCAGCGTGTCGAGCGCGTAGTCGTCAAGATCGTCCTGATCCTCCCAGACCGCGTCCTGCGGAAAGGAAGCCGGATCTTCGTCCGCCTCGATCTCCGGCTCCCAGGCGCGCCGGGCGGTGGCAGGGGGGGTGGAGCGGGGCAGGGGACGGGTGTCGGCCAGCAGCACCGCCGGACCCTTCGGGCGCATCACCGGCGGCTCGACCCGGGCGGCGGGCGGCAAGTGTGGCGGGGCCGCCGGGAGGTCCGGGGTCCGCATCACGCGGGTCCGGATCACGTCGGAAATCCGTGCCCGGATGCGGTCCTCCTGCGGCATCGAGGCATCCCAGGACGGATCCATCTCGATCAGTTCCGGGTCGGGATCGGGCTGGGCCTTGCGGCGCAATCGTTCCAGAAGGCCAAGCTTCTCTTTCACCGGGGCGGGGGGTGCTTCCGGCGCGGCATACCGTGGCTCGGACCGCATCGGTGCGGGCATCGCGCGCGTCGATGCGGTGCGAAGCGGCTCGGGCGCAAGGCCTCCCCTGACCGGCGGCATCCCCCGGCGCGTGACGGGTGCATCGCGACCCATCGCGACGGGCGGTTCGTAATCCCGACCTGTCGACATCGCCGCGGACCGAGCCCGCGCCCGGTCCTGCAACGCCGAAGCCCCGGTCAGCGCCCCCCGCGCGCCCGCTCCGACACCATGACGCAATGCCGCATAGCCCATCACCGAGCCCAAAAACAGGAATCGCTGGATCGCCTTCAGTTCCGCCATGTCGAAGCCGGTGACGAACAGCATCATCGCGACAAGGCCCGCGAAGGTGACGATCGACAGGAATTTCAGGCCGAAGCCCGCCGACCCCGGCAGGACGCCGATCAGCGATCCCGTCACCGTGTCGCCGAAAAGCCCGCCAAGCCCGAATGTATGCATCCAGGCATCCCCCGGCACCAGCGTCGCGGCATAGACGGACGCGAAGGCCACCGCGATCACGGCAAAGACCACCCGGCCAACGGCACGCTCACCTCCGCGGTGGATCATGAAGCGCACGCCCCAGGTCAGGAAGATGAGCGGGATCGTCCACGACCCCTTGCCGATCAGGATGATCAGTGTCGAGGCCAGGGCCGCCCCGAACCGACCGAAGAGGTTCTGCGCCGGTTCCTCGGTCGCGACCATCCAGCCCGGATCGTCCGGCGAGTAGCTCCACAAGATCAGCGTGAAGCCCAAACCCACCAGCACCAGGATCAGCCCCAGAAGCTCACGCCCCCGGCGTTCCAGCATCGCCTGAGTGCCCTGATCCAGAAGCGGATCGCGCTGCCGTGCCTGATACGAAGCCATTCGTCCCTCACCCATAGATACAGTCGCGAAGCATGGTCAGCCCGCGGTAGGTTTCTTCTTGGGGGGCGACAAGCGCCACCCGGATATATCCCTTGCCGGGGTTTTGGCCTCCGGCATCGCGCGACAGGTAAGCCCCTGGCAGCACCCGCACCCCCGTCTCGCGCCACAATTTCAGCGCCGCCTGTTCGCCGTCGTCCACCGGCAGCCACAGGAAGAAGCCGCCCTCGGGCGACCGGTATCCCTGCAGGCCCGAGAACAGCCCGTCCGCCGCCGCGATCTTCGCCTGATACAGCGCGCGCGAGGCCGTCACATGCGCCTCATCCTGCCAGCACGCCTCGGCCACGCGTTGCAGGGGCAGGGGCAGCGGCGCGCCCGCGAAGGACCGCAGCTTGCGGATACGGCTCGTGCACTCCGGCCCGGCCGCGACAAACCCCGACCGCAGGCCCGGCAGGTTCGACCGTTTGGACAGCGAGTGGAACACCAGCGCCCGCTCGGGGTCCGCGCCTTGCTGATGCGCGATTTGCAGAAGTCCGGGCGGAGGTGTCCCGCGCCAGATTTCCGAGTAGCACTCATCCGCCAGAACCCGGAAGTCATGCTTCTCGGCCAGCGCCAGCAGGTCCGCCAGATACTCGTTCGACGCCACCGCCCCCTGCGGATTGGCGGGGGAACAGATATAGGCCAGCGCCACCCGGTCCAGCACGTCCTGCGGCAGGCTGCCATAGTCCGGCAGAAAGCCCGTGGCGGCGGTCGCGGGAACATAGACGGGCTCGGCACCCACGGTCAGCGCGGCCACGGCATAGACCTGGTAGAACGGGTTCGGCATCAGCACCACGGGGCGCTGGCCGGCCTTCGTTTCGGGGCAAAGCGCGATGCAGGCATTGAACAGCCCCTCGCGGGTGCCGTTCAGCACCATCAGGCAGTCTTCCGGGATGGTCACGCCGTAGCGCCGCGCGATCCAGGCGCTGATTGCCGCCAGCAGTTCCGGTGTCCCGTCGTTCGGCGGGTAGGTGCCGAAGCCCGACAGGTTTGCAGCCAGGATCGGGCCGACGAACTCCGGCATCGCATGGCGCGGCTCGCCGATGGTCATGGCAATGGGATCAGCCCCGGGGGCATGCACGTCCAGAAGCTTCCGCAGACGCGGAAACGCATAGTCGGGCAGGTTCGAAAACCGCTCTGGAAACGCCATTTCTGCCTCAATCGCGGGGTCTGGGCGCCCCGTTTCGCGGAACGATAGCCAGTCGCGGGCAAGAGGTCCAGAAAAACCCTTCGCGAATAGCGGCTTGGATCGCCGCGCTGTGGCTTTTTCCTGCCCGGGTCGGGGCGGTGGCGGCAAGCTCAGGCCGACTGCACCAGTTGCAGGGTGACGGCGGCATAGAAGACCGCGCTCGCGGCCAGGACGAAGACATGCCAGATCGTATAGTGGAAGGGCAGCCGGTCGAGCAGACAAAAGCCCACCCCCAGCGTGTAAAGGATGCCACCGACGGCGATCAGCACCACCACCGAAGTCGAGAGACCGGCGAAGACCGCGCCTCCGGAGATCAGTCCGGCCCAACCCATCAAGAGGGCCAGCGCGACCGCCGCCAGTTTCAGGCGGTCCGGCGCAAGGGCGCGGATCGCCGCGCCAAGGACTGCCGCTGCCCAGAGCACTGCCAGAAGCCCGGTCGCCTTGGCGCCCGAAAGAAACACGAACGGAGTATAGGTCGCAGCGATCAGGCAAAGGATGGCGGTGTGGTCGAGGCTGCGGAAGATGCGGCGCAACCGGGGGCCGGGCCGCGACGACATGTTGTAGAGCGCCGAGAAAACCAGCATCGCGATCAGTGCCACGCCATAAAGCGTGGTCGAGGCGACCGCCGGCGCATCCCCGCGCAGCACGATGGCCAATGTGATCAGGACCGGCACCGCAATCAGCGCAGCGACAACGCCCGTGACATGGATCACGGCGTCGCTGATCCATTCGGCGCGGGAATACTCCTGGCGGGCGGCAAGCAGCATCTTTGAAGTCTAGCAGACAGACGCCCGCTTTCCTATGCGACAGGCTTGGCACTGCGAATCAATTCTCCGGTGGCGGGGGGCCTGGCCTGGCGAAACGGTCGAAAAGGTCCCACCGGCGCCACCACCGGCGTTCTGGAAGAATTCCGGCGATGCCCGGCAGCCGGAGCCACCCGTCAGCCGGGTTTGCCGACGTTCTGGGCAAAAGCCGTCCGGAATGCGGCCTGCTTTTGGGCATCCGCCCCGGTCTGGTTCTTCGCCACCCAGTCGGCATAGGGCATGCCATAGACGATCTCGCGCGCGGCGTCCTTGGTCAGGTCGATCCCGCGTTCCGCCGCCGCCTCCTGATACCAGCGCGACAGGCAGTTGCGGCAGAAGCCGCCCAGGTTCATCAGGTCGATGTTCTGCACGTCAGACCGCCTGACCATCAGGTGATGCACGAGCGCGCGGAAGGCGGCGGCCTCAAGCTCGATACGGGTCTGGTCGTCCATGGTCACAGCGCCTCCAGCACTTCGGTCAGGATCGGGGCCAGGCGTGCGGCCCAATGGGCCTGATGCGCCGGAACGCCGATCAGGTCGTTCCTGATCTCTACAAGTGTGTTCATCCGCCCAAGGCGCAAGGCGTGGCGGTCGATCGCGTCACCGGGCAGGTGACCGGAATAGGGCTCGTTGTCGCCGACGCAGAGGTCGGGTTCCCGGGTCAGGCGGGCGATCAGCGGTTTCGAGAACCGTGCGTCGAGAGGGGAGTAGAGGACGCCGACATGCCAGGGCCGGGGTGCCCGGCCCCGCAGGCAGGGCGTGAAGGAATGCACCGCCAAGATCACCCGGTCCGGCCGCAACGCCGCCAGACGCGCATAAGCCGCGTGATAGGGGCGGTAGAGACGGTCAAGCCGCCGCTCCACTTCCTGTGCCCCGGCGTGCCGGTTCGCCGGGATGATCGTGCCGTCATAGAGCTTCATCACCAGCGTCGGGTCATCCTCGCCCCGGTTCGGGTCGATCACCAGGCGGCTGAAATCCGACAGGATCACCGGACTGTCCAACAGCCGTCCCAGCGCGCCGGCCACACCCGCCGCACCGACGTCCCAGGCGATGTGGCGGGCCATGTCCGCAAGCGGGATGCCAAGGTCCCCGCCGCCCACCCAATCCGGCACCCGGTTCGACGCATGGTCGCAGGTGACCAGCCAGCGCCCCTTGCGGTCTTCGCCTTCGATCCTGAACGCCACCCTCGCCCTCATCTGCCTGTCCCGCCCGGTTTACGGCGGAATGCCGGATGACGCCAGCAGACCATGACCGGAAAGCGTTGCGGGCCGATCCGGATTGCGCCATAACGCCCTCGGCCCACATGAACCGGAATTTATCAGCAGGAGGATGGCGATGCGCCGTCACCGCAACGTGAAGATTGTGGCCACGCTTGGCCCCGCCTCGTCGACCTACGAGGTGATCCGCGCGCTCTTCGAGGCCGGGGCCGACGTGTTCCGTCTGAACATGAGTCACGGTGTCCATGACGACATCCGCAAGCGGCACGAGATCATCCGCCAGGTCGAAAAGGACCTCGGCCGCCCGATCGGCATCCTGGCCGACCTGCAGGGTCCGAAACTGCGGGTGGGTGCCTTTGCCAACGGCTCTGAAGAACTGGTCGAAGGCGCTGCCTTCCGGATGGACCTGTCCTCAAACCCTGGCGATGTGAAGCGGGTGAACCTGCCGCATCCCGAAATCTTTGCGGCCCTGGAACCCGGGACGAGCCTTCTGGTGAACGACGGCAAGATCCGCCTGCACGTCAACGCCTGCGGCAAGGATTTTGCCGATTGCACCGTGACCGTTGGCGGCACCATCTCCAACCGCAAGGGCGTGAACGTCCCCGACGTGGTGCTGCCAGTGGCCGCGCTGTCGGAAAAGGACCGGGGCGACCTGGAATTTGCCTGCGAGTTGGGTGTCGACTGGATCGCGCTTTCCTTCGTGCAGCGCCCCGAGGACGTGATCGAGGCGCGCAGCCTTGCCAAGGGCCGCGCCGCGATCCTGTCGAAGATCGAGAAACCGGCCGCCGTGAAGGCCTATGACGCGATCCTCCAGGTGTCGGACGGGATCATGGTCGCGCGCGGCGATCTGGGCGTCGAACTGCCGGTGACCTCGGTCCCGCCGATCCAGAAGCGTCTGGTGCGCGGTGCCCGGGCGGCGGCGAAGCCGGTGATCGTCGCCACCCAGATGCTTGAATCGATGATCGAATCGCCGGTGCCGACCCGGGCCGAGGTTTCGGACGTTGCCACTGCCATCTACGAAGGGGCCGACGCTGTGATGCTCTCGGCGGAATCGGCTGCCGGAAAGTATCCGGTCGAAGCCGTGGCGACGATGAATGCCGTCGCGATGAGCGTCGAGAAGGACCCGACCTATCGCTCGGTGATCGAGGCCAGCCGGCAGGTTCGCCGCGAGTCGGTGGCCGACGGAATCGTCGCTGCGGCCCGCGAGATTGCCGAGGCGACCAACATCAAGGCGATCTGCTGCTTTTCGCAATCTGGCACCACGGCCAGCCTTGTGGCCCGCGAACGCCCGCATGTGCCGATCATCGCGTTGACGCCGCTCATGTCCACCGCCCGCCGAATGGCGCTGACCTGGGGCGCACATTGCGTGATCACCCCGCCGCAGGAACGCTTCAAGGGCGCGGTGCTGGCTGCTATCGAAGCGGCGCGTTCGGACGGGTTTGCAACCGAGGAAGATCAGATCGTCGTCACCGCGGGCGTGCCCTTCAACGTCAAGGGCACCACCAACATCCTGCGCGTGGCCCCCTGCGACGCCCGATTGATCTCGCAGGTTGACCCCGGGTAGACTGTCACGAGCGGCGGATCCCTGAAAAGGCAGCAATGGATACCGACCTGATCCTGACGATCGGAATCGTCCTTGCCGTCCTGTCGGTCCCGTCCTTGCTGGCTGCCTGGGCCGAAAGCCGGGTGCCACGCCTTGGGGCGATCATGATCGTCGCTGCTTTGGGCATGATTCTCGTCGCCCTGCAGGTCAGGCCGGGCGGTTACGCCTTCACCGATGTGCCGGGTGTGATGATCGGTGTCGTGTCCCGCCTGTTCAACTGACGCCGCCCCTTGCACCTTTTCGGCTGTGCCCCTATAGCGGCGACTTCGATACCCGCACGGCCGGCCGAAGTGGCATGCCGAGTCGTGCCTGCAACCACGGAGATGGAAATGCCCAAGATGAAGACCAAGTCGGCGGCGAAGAAGCGCTTCAGCTTCACGGCCTCCGGTCGGGTGAAGGCCGGTCCCGCCGGCAAGCGCCACATGCTGCTGTCCGCCTCGGACACCAAGATCGTCAAGAAGTACATGCCCTACGACCGGTAAGGAGAGCACCCGATGTCCCGCGTCAAATCCGGTGTTGTCACCCACGCCCGCCACAAGAAGGTGATCAAGGCCGCCAAGGGCTATTATGCCGCCCGGTCCACGAACTTCCGCACCGCCACCCAGGCGGTCGACAAGGCCAACCAGTATGCCACCCGCGACCGCAAGGCCCGCAAGCGCAGCTTCCGCGCGCTGTGGATCCAGCGGATCAACGCCGCCGTGCGCCTCTTCGACGCCGAGATGACCTATTCGCGGCTGATCAACGGCCTGGCGAAAGCCGGGATCGAGGTCGACCGCAAGGTTCTGGCTGATCTCGCCGTGCACGAGCCCGAGGCGTTCAACGCCATCGCGGGCCAGGCCAAGGCAGCGCTGGCCTGATCGGTCTGATCTCGAGACTTGACGGGCCCTGCGGCGACGCGGGGCCTTTTCTTTTGCGGACAGAGATATGCACCAGGCCCGACCACTTTCGCCGAAAAATCTTGGGCCGCGTCCTGCCGTTGCGCTTCTACCGGTTGAACACCCGGCCTGGGTGCAACTCGCCGCCCCGAAACTGTCCGACGGCGACGGCCTGACCGCCCAGGCTCGCCCAACCCTCGGTGCCCCAATCCGCGTGACCCAGAACCTGCCCCGGATTGCCGTTCTTCAATCGCACGGCACCCTCCGGCGTCGCCTTGAATTCGGGCAAGTCCTGCAACCCCAGCTCCAGCGGCAAGAGGCGCGCATCCAGCGCCTCGGTCTTCGCCTCGGCGTCGATGGCCGCAAGCGTCACGCCCCGATCCGCCCGGAACGGTCCCGACCACTCCCGCCGCAGCCATTCCACGTGCCCAAGGCACCCCAGCGCCGCCCCAAGATCGCGCGCGATGGAACGCACATAACCGCCTTTGCCGCAGACCATCTCCAGGTCGACGTGGGTTTCATCCGGGCGACCTGTGATCACCAGCCGATCCACCCACAGGGGCCGGGCGGCAAGGTCCATCGCCTCGCCCTCCCGCGCCAGGTCATAGGCCCGCTCGCCGTCCACCTTTACCGCCGAATACTGCGGCGGCACCTGCATGATCTGTCCCCGGAACGCCCCGAGCGCCGACTCGATCTGCGCGTCTGCGGGCCGCAGCGCCGAGGTCGCGATCACCACTCCCGAGGCGTCGTCCGTATCTGTCGCCGCCCCGAAGCTCACCCGGAACCGGTAGCATTTCAGGGCGTCGGCGATGTAGGGGATTGTCTTCGTGGCCTCGCCCAGGGCCACCGCCAGCACGCCCGTCGCATCGGGGTCAAGCGTCCCGGCGTGCCCCGCCTTCTGCGCGCAAAGCGCCCATTTCACCTTGTTGACCACAGCAGTCGAGGTCACCCCTGCGGGCTTGTCCACGATCAGCCAGCCGCTGACCGCCCGACCCTTCCTGGTGCGGCCCATGGCTCAGCCCTTCGGAACCACGGTGCCGACCATCGGCCCCATCGGGAACCCGCCGTCATGCCGCTTGAGTGCGGGCGCGTAAAGACGCGAGACATTGCCGTCGAAAAACAGCGCATCCGGCAGGCCGAGCTGGTCCCGGAACAGCCGCGCGAACGAGTTGAAGTTCACCTCGTCGTTGGAAATCGCAAAAACCGCCCGCTGACCATCCTCACTGACCCCGACGCCGTTGCGGATGTTCAGACTGTCGCTTCCAGGCAGAAGCTGCGGGTGCAACGCGCCCTTGATCACCAGCATCGGCCCGGACTGGGTTGCAAACCGGCACTCCGGCCGCTCTTTCTCGAACGCACGGCTCTCGATCACCCGGAAGGTCTCGCCGATGCAGAACACCCCGTTCGGCAACATGCCGAAGTTTCCCGGGCCGTCGCTGGTGACGATCCCGGACATCTCGACCCCATCCTCTATGTAAAGCCCGACCGGTGCCAGGTCGCGGTGATACATCCCCGCATTCATCGCAAACCCCAGCGTCTGGCCCTTGGCGGCCAAGGCGTCGTTCAGGTTGCGGAAACTGCCGTAGGGCCCGTCCGGCCCCGAATGAAACAGCCGCAGATCCTCGCCCGCCGCCACTTCGCAGACGGTGTAGGACGCACCCTCGAAAGTGGTATCCCGGCAATCGGTCGCCTGCGCCGCGACCGGGACAAGCATCAGGGCAATGACAAGAAATCTCATTCCGCGTCATCCGCCGCATCAATGTCGCGCTGCACCGCCGGGTCGGCAAACAGCCGCCGGGTCTCGTCCAGGCGGTCAAAGGTCTCGTCGGGCCGAAACCGCAGATCCGGCGCGTATTTCAGCGTCAGCCCGCTGGCGACCCGATGCCGAAGCTCCGCCTTGTTCCGCGCCAGCGCGGCAATCGCCGCCTCGACCGGAACCGAGCCCATCAGCGGCATCACATAGACTGTCGCCACCTTCAGGTCCGGCGAACAGGACACCTCGCCCACCGTGATCGACATTGCGTTGAGTTCCGGATCATGAATTTCCGCCCGGTTCAGCACGTCCGACAGCGTGCGGCGGATCAGTTCCCCCACCCGCAGTTGGCGTTGCGACGGGCCGGACAGGGTCTGGAGGCGTTTGTTCGACATGCCGCCGGTTTATGCCCTTTCGCCCTTGCCCGCAACGCCGTGCTTCCACGTCTCGTCGATAGCCGCTAAGGGAGACGAAACGGAGGTGCAAAGCATGGGCGATCAACCCGGATTGGTGGTCACCGGGGCGTCTGGCCGGATGGGTCAGACCCTGATCCGGCTTGCCCTGGCCTCTGACCGGCTGCGCCTGGTCGGGTGCGTCGAACGCGCGGGCCACCCATGGATCGGCCGCGATGTCGGCGAGGCGATGGGCGGTGCCCCCGTCGGCGTCAGGGTCACCGACGACGCTCTGGAGGCCTTCGCCAGGGCTCAGGCGGTGGTCGACTTCACCGCCCCTGCGGCCACGGTAGATTTCGCCGCGCTGGCTGCCCAGGCCCGCGCGGTGCATGTGATCGGCACGACCGGGCTTGAACCCGAGCATCTGTCACGGATCGAAGCCGCCAGTCGCCATGCGGTGATCGTCCGCGCCGGGAACATGTCCTTGGGCGTCAACCTCCTTGTTCGCCTGACCCAGAGGGTTGCCGCCGCGCTCGACGCCGACTGGGATATCGAGATCGTCGAGGCGCATCACCGCATGAAGGTCGACGCGCCCTCCGGCACCGCGCTGATGCTGGGCCAGGCCGCCGCAACCGGACGCGGGGTCAGTCTTGACGACGCTCGCGTCTGTGGCCGCGACGGCATCACGGGTGCGCGCCGAACGGGCAGCATCGGCTTCTCCGCCATCCGCGGCGGCGACATCGTGGGCGAGCATGAGGTGATCTTCGCGGGCGAAGGCGAGCGCATTGTCCTGCGCCACCTTGCAACCGACCGTGCGATTTTCGCCAGGGGCGCATTGCGCGCCGCTGTGTGGGGGCAGGGGCAGAAACCCGGGCAATACGACATGATGGACGTTCTTGGCATCTGAGCGGTGATCCAGATCGGCCCGCGTTGCGTATCGGTTTTGGACTGATGCCTGGGGGTCCTCATGTTTCGCCTTGTTGCCTTGGTTATCGCCTTGACCGTCGCAGCGACGACGGCAGCGCCGGCCGCGGCAGAGATTTTTGTGCCGGTGAAAGAGAAGGCGCGCTTTCTTGACCTCGTGAAGGACCGCCAGCTTCGGATCGGTCTCTACAATCTTTCGCTCAACGTCCTTCCCGACGGCCGCATCGACGGCTCGGCTTTGGGCTGGCGAATAACTGGCCGCTGGACCTGGAAGGACGGCTACTTCTGCCGCGAAATGGACTGGAGCGGCATGGCGATCGACTTCAACTGCCAGCTGGTCGAAGCGGCGGGGGTCGACCGCATGCGCTTTACCGTCGACCAGGGCAGGGGCGACAGCGCCACATTCCGCCTGCGCTGAAAAAGCCGGCGCACGATCTTTCAGAAGTCGATCGCTAGGCCTTTCCTCTCCCAGTCGCCGTAGCGCACCGGTTCCGGCCCGTCCCGCCCGCCCAGCTCTTTCGGCAGCGGGGCGTTGCCTTCGGCGGCTTTCCGGCGTTCTTCCGCTTCCGCCAGGGCGCGCCTTGCTGCAGGCGGAAGGTCTGCGCTGTCCATGTCCGTGACCCCGAGGTTTCCTTGTGCGCACTCTTCCGGTGATATAGGCCGCTCCCCGAACCAGCAAGGGGACGGCAATGGCCGAAGGGGTCGTGGCGCGCGCCACAGCGGTGGCAATCCTGGACGGGGTACTCGGAGAAGGCCGGATGCTCTCGGACTTCTCGGGTGAGGGCCTTGCCCCGGCCGACCGGGCCCGCGCCCTGCGGCTGGCGGAAACGACGCTGCGCCGCGTCGAGCCCGCCGATCGGCTGCTTGACAGGCACCTGCGCAAGCCCCCGCCGCTTACCGTTCGCAACATCCTGCGCCTCGCCGTGGTGGAACGCGCCGAAGGTGCCGCCGCCCATGGTGTCGTCAATGCCGCCGTCGAGATCACCCGCCGGGGCGGCAAGCGCACGGCCCATCTCGCGGGCCTCGTCAATGCTGTCCTGCGTGCCCTGCCCGATCCAATCGGGCCGCTTCCGGCGCAAAAGCTGCCCAGATGGCTGCGCCAACCCCTTGTCCACAGCTACGGCCGCGACATCGTCGCTGCCATCGAGGCGGTCCAGGCCAGAGAGCCGCCGCTTGACCTGACCCTGCGCGGGGAAATGCCGGCCCCCGCGGGCGCGCTGCTTCCGACCGGCAGCCTTCGCCTCTGGACACCTGGCCAGATCTCCACCCTTCCCGGTTATGCGGACGGCGGCTGGTGGGTCCAGGACGCTGCCGCCGCATTGCCGGCCAAGCTTCTGGCCCCCCGCGTCGGCGAACGCATTCTTGATCTCTGCGCCGCCCCGGGTGGCAAGACCCTGCAACTTGCGGCCAGCGGAGCCGATGTCACCGCCCTTGACATTTCCGGCCCGCGCGTTGCCCGGCTGCAGGCAAACCTTGCGCGCACCGGGCTTTCTGCCAGCCTTGTCACCGCCGATGCGCTGCACTGGCAGCCCGAAGCGCCATTCGATGCCATCTTGCTTGACGCTCCGTGTTCCGCGACCGGCACGATCCGTCGCCACCCGGACTTGCCGTTCGTGAAGGATGGCTCGGAAGTTGCATCCCTCGTCGCGCTGCAGTCCACCCTGATCGACCGCGCCCTTGACTGGCTGAAGCCGGGCGGGCGCCTGGTCTATTCCACCTGCTCGCTGCTTCCCGAGGAGGGCGAAGCCCAGCTTGCCGATGCGCTTCGGCGCCACCCGGTCCTGTCCGTCGAGCGCCTTGACCTTGAAGGGGTTCCCTTTGACTGGTGGACCCCGGGTGGCGCATTGCGCCTTCGCCCCGATCTCTGGGCGGACCTCGGAGGCATGGATGGTTTCTTCATCGTCCGGCTTCGCAAGACGGGCTGACGGTCACCCCGCGCCCGAGGGTGCGGGCGCTTTTTCGTGAAGGATGCAAGATGTCGCGCCCGCCGGTTTCCGCCGGCGCGAGGTCGTCCGATGCCCGGCCTAGAAGGCCGAATGCAACAACCATCCGGCGGCGAATGCGGCTACCGCCAGGGAAGGCCAGAAAAGCGACCGCAGCGACCTTTGTGGTCGCAGCGCCAGGGTCGCGGGGTTGCCTGCGCGGATCAGCTGCGCCTCGACCAGAGCGGGCAGTTTCGGCCCGAACCGGGCCAGGACCCGGGCGGTCTTGACCAGATCGCGCAGCACGGCCTTCGGCCCGATATTCTCGCGGATGTAGCGTTCCACGATCGGACTGGCGACCTGCCAGATGTTGATATGCGGATCGAGGCTGCGCGCCACGCCTTCGACCACGACCATCGTGCGCTGCAGAAGGATCAGCTCGGTCCGCGTTTCCATCCCGAAGCGTTCGGTGACCTCGAAAAGGTAGGCCAGAAGCCGCGCCATCGAGATGCGGCTGGCGTCCATGCCGAAGATCGGCTCGCCCACCGCGCGCAGCGCGCGGGCGAATTCGTCGATGTCGCGGTCTGGGGGGACGTAGCCGGCCTCGAAATGCACCTCGGCGACGCGGCGGTAATCCTTGCGGATGAAGCCCATCAGGATCTCGGCATAGACCCGGCGGGTGTATTCGTCGATCCGGCCCATGATCCCGAAATCATAGGCGATGATGTCGCCGTTGGCCGCGACCTTCAGGTTGCCCTGGTGCATGTCGGCATGGAAGAATCCGTCGCGCAGCGCGTGGTTCAGGAACAGCTGCAACACCCGCGCGCCGAGGACGCGGCGGTCGTGGCCTGCCGCGTCGATCAGGTCGGTGTCGTTCAACCCGATGCCTTCGGCACAGCCCAGCGTCATCACGTTGCGCGAGGACAGGAACCAGTGCGGCTTTGGCACCTGAAAGCCTTCGTCCTTGGCCGTGTTCGCCGCGAACTCTGCAGCGGAAGAGCTTTCCAGTCTCAGGTCCAGCTCGCCCATCACCACGCCTTCAAAGTGCCGGATCACCTCGACCGGGCGCAGGCGGCGCGAGAAGGGGGCAAGGCGTTCGATCCAGCGGGCTGCCAGATAGAAGGCGTCGATGTCCTTGCGGAAGGCGCGCTCGATCCCGGGGCGCAGGACCTTGACCGCGACCTCTTCGCCCGTGTCGGCAAGCCGGGCACGGTGAACCTGCGCGATCGACGCGGCGGCGACGGGTTCGGAAAACGCGCTGAAGATGGTCGAGACCGGCAGCTCCAGCTCGGCCTCGATCATTTTCTTTGCGGTCTCGATCGGGAAGGGCGGCAGCTTGTCCTGCAGATATTTCAACTGCTGGGCCAGTTCTTCGCCGACAACATCCGGACGCGTCGACAGGACCTGGCCGAACTTGATGTAGGCGGGTCCAAGCGCGGTCAGCGCACGGGTGGCGGGAGGCAGTGCAAGGTCACCCTGCAGACCCAGCCATTTGAAGGGCCAGCCCAGCATCCGCGCGGCAAAGCGCAGACGGGGCGGGGCGCGGAAGGCCTCCAGCACCACATCCATGGCACCGGTGCGTTCCAGCGTGGCGCCGGTGCGGACCAGCCGGATGATGTTGTGCGGGCCCTTCACAGCTTCCAGCCGGAATGCAGGGCCGCGATGCCCATCGTGAGGTTGCGATACCTCACCTGGCCGAAACCCGCGTCGCGGATCATGGAAGCGAATGTTTCCTGATCCGGGAACTTGCGGATGGATTCCACGAGATACTGGTAGGACGCGCGGTCGCCCGCAATCACCTGGCCCATCACCGGGATGACGTTGAAGGAGTAGAGATCATAGGCCTGCTGCATCAGGTCGTTCGGGATCCGACTGAACTCCAGCACCATCAGCCGCCCGCCGGGTTTCAGCACGCGGTAAGCCTCGGCGAGGGCGTCGCGAATGCGCGTCACGTTTCGGATGCCGAAGGAAATCGTGTAGACATCAAAGCTGCCGTCTTCGAACGGCAACGCCATCGCGTCGCCGACCACCCAGTCAAGGCTTGGGGCCAGTTTCTCGGCCTCAGCGCGCTTGCGGCCTTCGATCAGCATCGGCTCGGTCATGTCGCAGACGACCGCCGAAGCCCCCGGCGCGCGCTTCAGGAACCGGAACGCCACGTCGCCAGTCCCGCCAGCCACGTCCAGAAGGCGCTGGCCGGGGCGCGGGGCCAGCCAGTCCATCATCGCGTCCTTCCAGAGGCGGTGGATGCCCAGCGACATCGCGTCGTTCATCACGTCGTATTTCGAGGCCACGCGGGAAAAGACGCCATGCACCATTCCGGCCTTGTCGGCCTCGGGCACATCCTGAAAGCCGAAATGGGTGGTCTTTCCGTCGCTCATGGGCCTTGCGATCCTTCGTCTCAGCCCCTCCTTATAGTCCGCCACCCCGCGCCCGCAATGCGCCGAACTGTCCATGAGGGGACAATGCCCGAACTGCCCGAGGTTGAAACCGTCAGACGCGGCCTGCTGCCCGTCATGGAAGGTGCGGTCATTGCCCTGGCCGAGGTCAACCGCCCCGACCTGCGCTGGCCCTTCCCGGACCGG
>NCDY01000094.1 GCA_002280405.1 Rhodobacterales bacterium 32-66-9
CAGCCCTTCCAGCCGCAGCCGGGCCAGCTGCTGGCTGACCGCCGCCTGACGCAGGCCGATCAGCCCTTCCAGCTCGCTCACCGATTTCTCGCCTTCGGCGAGATGGCACAGGATCATCAGCCGCCCCTCGTGGCTGAGCGCCTTCAGGAAAGCCGCCGCCGGTTCGGCATGATCGGCAAGGCTGCCGACCGGGGTTCCGCCCGCTGCGTCATCCGCCAAGCGCGGACTGCCAAAGGCGGCTTGCTCGGGCGGAAAGCGATCCAGCGACATCAGACATCCTTGCACAACCAGACATTGCAAAGGGATAGCATGGAACGCGCTTCGGCTCGACAGTCCCTTGCCCCCGGTTTCGACCCCGGGCAAGGTTCCGCCGACGACCCGTCGCCCGCTGCCACGCCGATCGAGCCGTCCGCATGTCGCCCCCTGCACAGGATCCCCAGATGACCCGACCCTCTGCCTTCACCGCCCCCGGCCGTTTCTGGCGCGGCAATCTGCACACCCATTCGACGAACTCCGACGGCGTGCTTTCGCCCGAGGAGGTCTGCCGCCGCTACCGGGCCGAGGGCTATGATTTCCTTGCCCTGACCGACCATTTCGTCGGCATCTACGGCTATCCAATGACCGACACGCGCGCCTGTCGGACCGAGGGTTTCACCACCTTGATCGGCGCGGAACTCCACTCCGGCGCGCAGTCGAATGGCGAGCTCTGGCACATCCTTGCCGTGGGCCTGCCCGACGACTTCGCGCCGCCGACGACCACCAGTTTCATCGCCGAGCCGGGGCAGGAGACCGGGCCCGAGATCGCCGCCCGCGCGGTGGCCGCCGGGGCCTTCGTCGCCATCGCCCATCCGCAATGGTCGGGCCTGACGCTTGCCGATGCCCGCACCATCGCGGCGGCGCATGCGGTCGAGATCTACAACCACGGCTGCGCCACCGGCTGCGACCGCCCCGACGGGGCCGGGATCGCCGACCTGCTGCTGACCGAGGGTCGCCGCCTCACCCTCATCGCCACCGACGACGCGCATTTTTCCGAACCCGACCATTTCGGCGGCTGGGTCATGGTGAAGGCGGTCGAGAACACGCCCGAGGCGCTGCTCGCGGCCCTGAAACGCGGGGAATTCTATTCCAGCCAAGGGCCGCAGATTCACGACGTGCATCTCGACGGCAACAAGGTGGTGGTCGAATGCTCTGCCGCCGCGTCGGTCATCGCGATGGGCTGGGGCACCGGGGCCAAGGGAGTTCACGGCCACTCGATGACCCGGGCCGAAGTGCCGCTCGACCGGCTTCTGGGCAGCCCGTGGGTGCGCATCGCCGTGATCGACGCCGCCGGCAAACGTGCCTGGTCGAACCCGATCTGGCGCGAGGCCGGCCGCAACCCGCGTATCCTGTAGGTGTCGGAAGGCGGCCATACGGCGACGCGGGACGACCCCCCGTCAGGTCAGCGTGGCCTTGCGGGCGAAGAACACCGGAACGGTCGTTTTCGGCCGTTCGCTGCAGTAGCCCTTCAGCCGGCTGATCCGTTGCAGCGCCGGATCTTCGCGCCGCAGGATTCGCGCGCACCATGCCTGGACAAGTCTTGAACGGATCATCGCGAACTCCCTTGTGTGGTGTTGGTTAAGGATATTGATACCGCCCAGGTTGTGCGACCTGAGGCCAGTTCATGGTCTTTCCAAGAAACCTCATGGCGATACTGTGGCAAAGCGCCGGATCGTGGACGATCCCTTGCTGGCGGCCGGGTTGTCGCGTCCGGATGGTCAAGCCGACGCCCTGCGCGGCGACCGGGCAAGGACGGTCACCGCCCGGGGGCGGAGCGGACGCCCGAGGGTCGGTGCCACGAGGGGGGCCTGCCCGCGCCGACCGTGGCGCGAACCCGTCAGGTCAGGCAGGCTCGCCGCCGAGGACTTCCCAGAAGTCGGCCCGGAGGTTATGGTGCGGGAAGGGTTCGGCGGGCACCGCGACCCCGAGGAAGGCGCAAAGCGGCTGCCAGCCTTCGGCGACATCGAAGACCAGCAGGCGGTGGGCGGGCAGGGCGGCCCGCACCTCGTCGGTCCGGCGCCGGAAGGCGGCCAGTCCGATCTCACGGTCATCGAGTTTGCCGCCGAAGGTGCCCTTGCCGGCCAGTTCGTTCCAGGCCGCAAGGATGTCGCGGATATGCGGCGGCAGCGGCAGGGTCTGGTAGCGGGCCATCAGCTTGCCGATGGTCTTGTCGAAACTTGCCCACCAGTTCGCTTCCGGCCGCACCGTATGCACCACCTTGGCCGCGGGATATGCCGCGGCCAGCTCGCGCCAGACATGCGCGCCGGGCCAGTCGACCTGCGATCTGTAGCCTGCGAACACCGTGTCCCAGTCGACGGTCTGCCCGGCCGCCAGCCGCTGCCAGTGGATCACCTGCTCGGGGTGTTCCACGATCTCGTGCATGTGGTGACATCTGCCGAAACCCAGCCGCTCGAGCGCGGCTTTCAGGGATTTCGTGCCGGTCCTTCCGAACCCAGAGCTGATCACGTCCAGTGCCATCAGCGCCCCCTCCCAAGGATCGCCGCACTATCGGCAGGTTCCGGCTCGCTGTCCACGGCAATCGGCGACGGCTTCAGTTCCCGAGGATCCCCGGCAGCCGCAGGCCGTGGTCTTTCGCGCAGGCAATGGCGGTCTCATACCCCGCATCGGCATGGCGCCAGACGCCCGAGGCCGGGTCGTTCCACAAGACCCGCTCCAGCCGCCGCGCGGCCTCGGGCGTGCCGTCGGCGACGATCACCACCCCGGCGTGCTGGGAAAAGCCCATGCCCACCCCGCCGCCGTGATGGATCGACACCCAGGTCGCGCCCGATGCGGTGTTGACCAGCGCGTTCAGAAGCGGCCAGTCCGACACCGCATCCGAGCCGTCCTTCATCGCCTCGGTCTCGCGGTTGGGGCTGGCGACCGAGCCCGAATCCAGATGGTCGCGGCCGATCACGATCGGGGCCTTGAGTTCGCCCGAGGCCACCATCTCGTTGAACATCAGCCCCGCCCGATGCCGGTCGCCTAGCCCGATCCAGCAGATGCGGGCGGGCAAGCCCTGAAAGGCGATCCGATCGCCCGCCATGTCGAGCCAGCGATGCAGATGCGCGTTGTCGGGGAACAGCCGCTTCATCGCCGCGTCGGTTTTCCGGATGTCCTCCGGGTCGCCCGACAGGGCCACCCAGCGGAACGGGCCGATCCCCTTGCAGAAGAGGGGGCGAATGTAGGCCGGCACGAAGCCGGGGAAGGCGAAGGCGTTCTCCAGCCCCTCGTCCTTCGCGACCTGACGGATGTTGTTGCCATAGTCGAGCGTGGGGACCCCGGCGTTCCAGAAGCCCACCATCGCCTCGACATGGGCGCGCATCGAGGCCCGCGCGGCGGCTTCCACCGCGGCCGGGTCGGTTTCCTGCCTTGCCCGCCAGTCGGCCACCGACCAGCCTGCCGGGCAGTAGCCGTGCAGGGGGTCATGGGCGCTGGTCTGGTCGGTCACGATGTCCGGGCGCGCTCCGCCCGCCTTCATCCGGGCGAGAAGCTCGGGAAAGACCTCGGCGGCGTTGCCGAGAAGGCCGACCGACTTCGCCTCGCCCTTCGCGGTCCACTCCGCGATCATGGCGAGCGCTTCGTCCAGAGTGCGGGCCTTGGCATCGACATAGCGGGTGCGGATGCGGAAATCGATCCGGGTCTCGTCGCATTCGACCGCGAGGCACGAGGCCCCGGCCATGACGGCGGCGAGGGGCTGCGCGCCCCCCATTCCGCCAAGGCCGCCGGTCAGGATCCATTTTCCCTTGAGCGAACCGTTATAATGCTGGCGGCCCGCTTCGGCGAAAGTCTCGTAGGTGCCCTGCACGATGCCTTGCGTGCCGATGTAAATCCACGACCCGGCGGTCATCTGGCCATACATCATCAGACCCTTGCGATCCAACTCGTTGAAATGCGCCCAGGTCGCCCAGTGCGGCACGAGGTTGGAGTTGGCGATCAGCACCCGCGGCGCATCCGTGTGGGTGCGGACGATGGCGACCGGCTTGCCGGACTGGACGACCAGCGTCTCGTCCGCCTCGAGGTCGCGCAGGCCTGCGACGATGCGGTCGAAATCCTCCCAGGTGCGGGCGGCGCGGCCGATCCCGCCATAGACCACCAGCTCATGCGGGTTTTCGGCCACGTCGGGGTGCAGGTTGTTCATCAGCATCCGCATCGCCGCCTCGGTCTGCCAGCTTTTGCAGGTCCTTTCGGTCCCGGTCGGGGGGTAGATTTCGCGCAGGTTGTGGCGGGGATTCGTCATGGTCGGGCTCCGGTTCTGGTGGAGACCCCGGGGGCGCTTCGCCCCCCGGACCCCCAGAGGATATTTGGGGACGAAGAATGTCAGAGGGTCGGAAGGCTGATGCCGGTGGATTTGGAGAGGCCACCGGCCGCCACGAGGGCTGCTGCGCGGGCGAGGTCGGGGGCCAGATAGCGGTCGTCGGTCAAGGCGGGAACTTCGGCCCGGAAGACGGCGACTGCCGCCTGCAGCGGGGCAGAAGTCTTGAGGGGTGCCCGAAACTCGACCCCTTGCGCGGCGCACATCGCCTCGACCCCGAGGATCACGTTCAGGTTCTTGACCATCGGCAGAAGGCGGCGGGCGCCATGGGCGGCCATGCTGACATGGTCTTCCTGGTTGGCGCTGGTCGGGGTGCTGTCGATCACCGTCGGGTGGGCCAGGTGCTTGTTTTCGCTCATCAAGGCGGCGGTCGTCACCTCGGCGATCATCAGGCCGGAGTTCAGGCCGGGCTTCGGCGTCAGGAACGCGGGCAGGTCGAAACTGAGCGTCGGATCGACCATCAGCGCCACCCGGCGCTGGGCGATCGCGCCGATTTCGGCCAGGGCCATGGCGATCATGTCGGCGGCAAAGCCCACGGGTTCGGCATGGAAGTTGCCGCCGCTGACGATCTGGCCGTCGGACAGCACAAGCGGGTTGTCGGTGGCGGCGTTCGCCTCGATCTCCAGCGTCCGGGCGGCCATGCGCAGGACGTCCATCGCGGCCCCCGTCACCTGCGGCTGGCAGCGGATGCAGTAGGGATCCTGCACGCGGCTGTCGCCCTCACGGTGGCTGTCGCGGATCTCCGAGCCTGCCAAGAGCGCCCGCATCGTGGCGGCGGCGTCGATCTGGCCCGGCTGGCCGCGCAAGCTGTGGATCTCGGCTTCCAGCGGCGCGGTCGAGCCCATGATCGCGTCGGTGGAGAGGGCCGAGATCACCAGTGCCTCGCCCGCCGCGCGCCAGGCCCGGAACAGACCGGCGAGCGCGTAGGCCGTTGAAAACTGGGTGCCGTTGATCAGCGCCAGCCCCTCTTTTGCACCCAGCGTGATCGGCGACAGGCCTTTGCTGTCAAGGGCTTCTGCGCCGGTCTTGACCTGGCCGTCAACCAGCGCCGCGCCATGGCCGATCATCACGGCGGTCATGTGGGCCAGCGGAGCCAGGTCCCCCGACGCGCCGACCGAGCCCTGGTCGGGGATCACCGGCGTCACGCCTTGGGCGAGCATGCCTTCGATCAGCGCCACCACCTCTGGCCGAACGCCCGAAGCGCCCCGGCCCAGCGACAAGAGCTTCAGCACCATCATCAGCCGGGCGACATCTTCCGGCATCGGTTCGCCCACGCCGCAGCAATGGCTGAGGATCAGGTTTTTCTGCAGGGTTTCCGTGTCTTCGGGGGCGATCTTGATGGCTGCAAGCTTGCCGAACCCGGTATTGACACCGTAGACAGCGGTCTGGCCGCGTGCCGCCGCGGCAATGTGGCCGGCGGCCTGCCGGATGCCGGGCCGGGCGCTGTCGTGCAGGCGCGCGGGCAAGAGACCCCGGAAGATGCGGTCCAGTTGCGCCAGGGTCACCTGACCGGGAAGCAGGATTTCAGGCGTCAAGACGGCCTCCGAAGATGCGGTGGTGCAGGGGGGTGGCGCCGATGCGGTAGGCCAGTTCGGCGGGATGGTCGGCATCCCAGAGGCAGAGATCGGCCCGCAGGCCGGGGGCGATCCGACCCCGGTCGGTCAGCCCCAGCGCGCGGGCGGCGTGCCGGGTCACGCCCAGCAGCGCCTCCTCCGGTGTCAGGCGGAACAGGGTGCAGGCCATGTTCATCGCCAGCGTCAGCGAGGCCAGCGGTGATGAGCCGGGGTTGAGATCGGTCGCGACCGCCATCGGCACGCCTGCGGCCCGCAGGGCGGCGACGGGGGGCGCTTGCGTCTCGCGCAGGGTGTAGAAGGCCCCCGGCAGGATCACGGCGACGGTTCCGGCAGCGGCCATCGCCGCGGTGCCGTCGGGCGACAGGTATTCCAGATGATCCGCCGACAGCGCGCCGTGGCGGGCGGCAAAGGCCGCGCCGCCCTGATCGGTCAGTTGTTCGGCATGGAGCTTGACCGGCAGGCCCAAGGCACTGGCTTCGGCGAACAGGGGCGCCAGGTCGGCGGTCGAAAAGGCGATGGTCTCGCAAAAGGCATCGACGGCGTCCACCAGCCCCTCGGCCCGGGCGGCGCGCAGCGACGGGATCGCGACTTCGGCCATGTAAGCCGTTGCGCGGCCTTTGTATTCCGGCGGGATCGCATGGGCGGCGAGATGCGTGGTCCGAACCGAAACCGGGCGCTGATCCGCAATGCGCCGCGCGGCGCGCAGCATTTTCAGCTCGTCCTCGACCGTCAGCCCGTAGCCGGACTTGACCTCGACGGTCGTGGTGCCGCCGGCGATCAACTGGTCGACCCGGGGCAGGGCGCTGGTCAGAAGCCGATCCTCCGAGGCCGCGCGGGTGGCCGTGACGGTGGAGAGGATCCCGCCCCCGGCGCGGGCGATGTCCTCGTAGCTGGCCCCCTTCAGCCGCAGCTCGAACTCCACCGCACGGTGACCGGCGTGGACGGCATGGGTGTGGCAGTCGATCAGGCCGGGGGTGACGAGGCGACCGCTGCAGTCGTGTCCGGGCAGGGCACGGTACGGGGCGGGCAGGTCGGCCATCGGCCCGGCCCAGGCGATCCGCGCACCCTCGAGCGCCACGGCGGCGTCGGGGATCAGCCCGTAGCCGCCGGTCATCGTCGCAAGGGTGGCATGGGTCAGGAGCATCGGCTTGCCTTCGTGCTGATGATTTGGCTAATATGTCTAGACATAATGCAAGTCAAGCGAGTCGCCATGATCCTTCACGCCGAAACCGCGCTGCTGCCGCAAGGCTGGGCGAAGGACGTCCGCATCCGCATCGAACACGGGCGGATCGCCGAGGTGACGGCGGGCGTGCCGGGCCGGGGGCATGGCGTGATCCTGCCCGCGCCGGTGAACCTGCATTCGCACACCTTCCAGCGCGCGATGGCGGGGATGACCGAAGGCCGGACCGCCGGGCAGGACAGTTTCTGGACCTGGCGCGCGCTGATGTATCGGTTCCTGGAGCGGCTTTCGCCCGAGGATGTGCAGGCCATCGCCGCGCAGGCCATGGTCGAGATGGCCGAAAGCGGCTTTGCGGCGGTCTGCGAGTTTCACTACCTGCACCACCCGGTGGGCGGGGGCACCTATTCCGATCCGGCCGAGATGTCGGGGCGCGTCGCGGCGGCGGCGGCCGAGACCGGGCTGGGCCTCACGCATCTGCCGGTGATCTATGAACAGGGCGGGGTGGATGGCCGGGCGCTGGCGGGGGGGCAGTTGCGCTTTGGCTCGGGGCCCGAGGTCTTTGCGCGGGTTCTCGACGGGGCAGGGCGCGCGCTGGCGGGGCTGCCGGATGCCGTCCTCGGCGTCGCGCCGCATTCGTTGCGGGCGGTCAGCCGGGCGACGCTGGGCCGGGTGGCGGGCATGACCACGGGGCCGGTCCACATCCACATCGCCGAGCAGGTCGCCGAGGTGGTCGAGGTGCAGGCGGCCTGGGGCGCGCGGCCGGTAGACTGGGCCTGCGCCAATCTGCCCCTCGATGCGCGCTGGTGCCTGATCCACGCAACGCAGATGACGCCCGCCGAGACGGCGGCACTGGCCAGGACCGGCGCCGTGGCGGGGCTGTGTCCGGTCACCGAGGCGAATCTGGGCGACGGCATCTTCGACGGTCCCGGCTGGCTGGCGGCCGGGGGTGCCTTCGGGGTGGGAACGGACAGCAACGTCCGGATCTCCTTGCCCGAGGAG
>NCDY01000095.1 GCA_002280405.1 Rhodobacterales bacterium 32-66-9
CAGCTTCATCACGTTGTGGATGTCATGCTCGATCAGGAAGATGCCCAGGCCCTGCGCCTTCAGCTCCTGGATCAGCTCGGCCACCATCTGCGTCTCGTGTGGCCCAAGCGCGGCGGTGGGCTCGTCCATGATCAGGATGCGGGCGTTGAAATAGACCGCGCGGGCGATGGCGACCGACTGGCGCTGGCCGCCGGACAGCATGTTCACCGGCACATTGAACTTGCGGAAGTTCGGGTTCAGCCGCCCCATGATCTTCCGCGTCTCCGCCTCCATCCTGGCGTCATCGACAAAGCCGCCCCGCTTGATCTCGCGCCCGAGGAACAGGTTCGAGGCCGCATCGAGGTTGTCGGCCAGCGCCAGCGTCTGGTAGATCGTCTCGATGTTCAGGTTGCGCGCGTCGCGGGGGTTGGTGATCTCGACCTTCTCGCCGTTGATCAGGATGTCGCCGTGGTCGGCCTTGTAGGCCCCCGACAGGATCTTGATCAACGTCGACTTGCCCGCACCATTGTGGCCCAGAAGGCCCACGACCTCGCCGGGGTAAAGGTCGATCGACACATGGTCCACCGCCTTGATCCCGCCGAAGGAAATCGAGATGTCGCGCAACTCGACCAGAGGGGTGCCAGTGCGATTGACGGTCATTTGGAAAGCCCCAGACGCTTGCGATACAGGATGTCGACCCAGACCGCGATGATCAGCACCAGGCCGACGATGATGTTCTGGAACGGCGTGTCGACCCCGACCATCGCCATCCCCGATTGCAGCGATTGCATGATCAGCGCCCCCAGGATCGCGCCGTAGATCGTGCCGACGCCGCCGGCCAGCGCGGTGCCCCCGATGACGGCGGCGGCGATGACGCGCAGCTCCTCCAGCATGCCGATGTCGTTGCCGTGGCTTTGCAGCCGGGCCTGGGCGATCAGCGCGGCCAGCGCGGACAGAAAGCCCATCAGCGCGAAGATCTTCACCGTCAGCGCGCGGGTGTTGATGCCCGAAAGCTCGGCGGCATCGGGGTTGCCGCCCATCGCGAAGATGTAGCGCCCGAAGGTGGTCTTGCGCGCGACGACGGTCATGCCGACGCCGACCGCGACCAGGATCAGGACCGAGATCGGCAGCCCGTGCATCGCGGTGTAACCCTCGGGCATCACCTCGCCGCGCGCCTCGAACAGGCGCTTCAGCTTGGCCTGGGGCACGGGATAGCGCGACAGCCAGCCGACAAAGAACAGGATCGCCCCGACGATCAGCCCGGCCATGACGCCTTCGGCCCACAGCGGCTTGACGATGAAGCCGTGGCCTTGCTTGTTGCGGCGCGAGGCGAAGATCGCCCAGACCGCGATGGCCGAAGCGACAAGACCCAGGGCCCAGCTTGCCGTGGCACCCAGCACGCCCTCGGTCCCGCCGAACATCAGCAGGTTCGGATCGGTCAGGCTGACCGACTGGCCGTTGGTGGTGAACCAGTTGACGTTGCGCCAGACGAACAGGCCGCCCAGCGTGACGATGAAGGACGGGATGCGCTGATAGCCGACCAGCCAGCCGGTGATCGACCCCATCAGGGTGCCGAAGGCAAGCCCCAGGATGATGGTAAGGCCAAGGACGACCGGATTGCCGTATTCAAGGCCGAGAAGCGCGGGAATCCAGGCGGTCTGGCTCATCGCCATGATCGCCGAGGACATCGCCAGCATCGAGCCGACGGACAGGTCGATGTGGCGGGCCACGATCACGAAGACCATGCCGCAGGCCATGATCGCGACCGGAACCGTCTGCACGGCGATGTTGAAGACGTTGCGCGGGCCGACGAAGGTGCCACCGGTCCAGATCGTGAAGACCACGGCGACGGCGGCAAAAGCCATCAGCATCCCCAGCAGCCGAACGTCGATTTCCAGCGTGTCGATCACACTGCGACGCGGGCCGGTGCCCTGGGCAGAAAGCCCCTGATCCGTCATCTCAATTCCTCCCTCACGGCACCTTGCGGCACCCACCCCCCGAAGGAACGCGCCCCGGACCGATTGCCGGGGCCGGGGCGCGTCCTGTGTCAGATCACTCGCAGACGGCGACGCCGGTCACGCCGGCGCAAAGCACGTCCTTGGTGATCCAGCCCGCATCGAGGACGACGTTCAGGTTGTCCTTGGTGATCGGAACCGGCTTCAACAGCACCGAGTTCAGCGCCTTGCCGCTCGGCGAGGTGAACACGGCCGAGCCTTCGACCTTGTCCATCGCGGTGCCTTTGGCCAGCGCCACGGCGATCTCGCCCGCCGCCTTGCCCAGGGCGCGGCTGTCCTTCCAGACCGACACCGTCTGCGTGCCCAGCGCCACGCGGTTCAGCGCCGCCATGTCGCCGTCCTGGCCCGAGACCGGGATCCCGGCCATGCCCTGCGCGGTCAGCGCCGCGACCACACCGCCCGCGGTGCCGTCGTTCGAGGCGACCACGGCATCGACACCGTTGTCGGTCTCGGTCAGGATCTGCTCCATGTTCTTCTGGGCGTTGGCGGGCTGCCAGTCGTCGGTATAGGCCTCGCCGACGATGGAGATGTCACCCGCGTCGATCGCCGCCTGCAGCACTTCCTGCTGACCGCCGCGCAGGAAATCCGCGTTCGGGTCAACGGGCGAGCCCTTGATCATCACATAGCGGCCCTTCGGCATCACCTTCAGGACTTCGCGCGCCTGCATCCGGCCGACCTCGACGTTGTCGAAGGTCAGGTAGAACGCGCGCGGGTCGTCGATCATGCGGTCATAGCCCACGACCGGGATGGCGGCGTCGGCGGCGGCGTCCAGCGCCGGGCCGATCGAGGCCGAGTCCTGCGCCAGGATGATCAGCGCCGAACAGCCTTGGGTGATCATGCCCTCGATATCGGCCAACTGCTTGGTCGCCGAGGTCTGAGCGTCGGCCGAGATGTATGCGGCACCGGCGGCATCCAGCGCGCCCTTGATCGCCGCTTCGTCGGTCTTCCAACGCTCTTCGCGGAAGTTCGACCAGCTGACGCAGACCTTCAGCTCCTGCGCATGTGCCATCGACGTCAGGCCCGCAATCGCGACCGATGCGAGCAGAAGAGACTTCTTCATTCGTATTCCTCCCTTGGAATCACCAGCTTTGCGACTGGTCTGGCGATCATCGCCCGCACTGATCTGACGCACACTCACGTTAGTTGTCAAATACTCTTTCCAGCAATATTTCTTGCAGCACAAGTTTCATTGCCCTTGGCCCGGCCCAGGTCCGGTCGGCTGTCAGGATGCCGGCCAGGACCCTCAAGCGGCCGCGTTCAGCAGGGCCGAAACGTAGTCCAGGCTTGCCCGCAGATGCGCGACCAGGTCGGGGTCCGTCTGCACCTCGGGGCTGAAGGGCTCCATCGAGACAAAGCCGGTGTAGCCGGCCGCCTTCAGGGTGCGAAGCTGCGCGATGTTGCCGACACGGTCGCCGACAAAGATCAGACCGCGGTCGGGTTCGGTCAGCGCAGCCGGACCAAGGTCGGTGCGCGCGATGCCGGACATATGCGCCAGGCCGATCCGTTCGGGCACCAATGCCGTGTCGCCGCAGCGGAAGAACTGGAACGTGTCGTAACACAGCTGATAGGCGTCCCAGCCGTCGATGTCGCTGACCGCCGCCGCGGCCATGTCCTGCCGCTTCATCGTCGATCCGCGCATCCCCAGCGGTTCGACATAGCCCGTAACCCCATGATCCTGCAGGATCGGGCGCAGTTGGCGCAGCCCGTCGCGCAGGTTCCGCTCGGCCTCGGCCCCGGTCCAGCCGTTGTCCTCGTTGTGGACCGGGCACAGCACCACGCCGGGCGCACCCAGGGCAGCGGCATAGGCGATGATCGCCCGGGCTTCCCGGGCGCGCGTCGCGTTCCATTCGTTGAAACGCTGCAACGCGTTGACCGAGGCCACCTCCAGCCCGGCAGCATCCAGCCGGGCACGAACGTCCGCGGCAGGCGTGCCGTCGTGGAACTCGCGACCCTCGATGTCGTTGCGGATCTCGACGGCGCGCACCCCGACCGAGGTCGCCAGGGCGATGAAGCCGTCCAGCGGCAGTTGCGGCGCGCAGGTGCGGTTCAGGGCAAAGCGGATGGACATGGGGGCTTTCCGTTGATTCAGGGGGAAGTGGCAGGGCGGGCGGCCAGGGTCATTTCACCTCGATCCAGCGCCCCTCGCGGGACGAGGTCTGGATCGTCTCGACCAGCGTCTGGATGCGCAGGCCCCTGCGGAAGCTGAAGGGTTCGGGCGCCTTGCCGGCGATGGCGTTGATGTAACCGGCGACCTCGATCGCCTTCAGGTCGTTGAAGCCGATCTGGTGGCCGGGGGCGACGCAGAACAGGCCGTAGGGCGCGTGGTCGGGCGCGGCCTCGATCCGGCGGAAGCCTTGACGGCCTTTGGCGTCGGAGGTGGAGAAATAGTGCAGCTCGTTGAACCGCTCCTGACTGAAGGCCAAAGCGCCCCTGGTGCCGTAGACCTCGAAGTCATGCTGCATCTTGCGCCCCGTCGCGATCCAGTTGCCCTCGATGCTGCCAGTGGCCCCGTTCCCGAAGCGCAGGAAGGCGCGGCCCACGTCATCCACCGTCACCGCCCTGGTGCCACCCTTGCCGTCCGGGCGGCTGGCGATCATCGTCACGCAGTCGCCCATGACCTTCGTCACCGGGCCGCAGAGGAACTCGGCCGTCGCCAGCGCGTGACTGCCGATGTCGGCCAGCGCCCCGCCACCTGCCGGGTCGTGCCGGAAGGTCCAGGGACCGGCGGGATCGGCCATGTAATCCTCGCAGTGGATGCCGCGGTAGCCGCGGATCTCGCCCAGCTCGCCAGCGGCGATCATGTCGCGGGCAAGGCCCAGCATCGGGTTGCAGAGGTAGTTGAAGCCCACTTGCGTCTTCACGCCCCTGGCTTCCGCCGCCAGCGTCATCTCCAGCGCGTCCTGCGCCAGCGGGGCCAGAGGTTTCTCGCAGTAGACGTGCTTGCCCGCCGCGATGGCGGCCAGCGACATCTCCTTGTGCAAGGCGTTCGGCGCGGTGATCGAGACCACGTCGATCTCGGGGTTCGCCATGATCGTCCGCCAGTCGGTGGTGGCATGGGCAAAGCCCAAAGTCTCCCGGGCGCGCTCGGCGGCTTCGGGGGTGATGTCGGCGACGGTGTGCAGGTCGAGGTCATACGGGAGCTCGAACACCCGGGGGGCCGAGGTGAAGCCGAAGACATGGGCCTTGCCCATGAAGCCGGTGCCGATCAGGCCGATGCGGAGACGGGGTTTGGTCATTTCGCGGGTTCCTTGCGGCCGACGGCGGCCCGGTTGACGACAAGCGCCGGGTCAAGCCGCCCGGCAAAGAAGTCCAGCACGTTCTGGACCGAGGCGATGGCCATGCGTTCGGCGCATTCCACGGTCAGGGCGGCGTTGTGCGGGGTCAGCACGGCCTGATCCAGGCCGAAGAGCGGGTGGTCGGTCGCGGGCGGTTCGGCGTCGAACACCTCGATCCCGGCACCGCCAAGACGGCCTGCGCGCAGGGCTTCGGCCAAGGCCACCTCATCCACCAGCCCGCCGCGTGCGGTGTTCACCACGACGGCGGTCGGCTTCATCAGGGCCAGTTCCGCCGCGCCCAGCACATGACCTTCCCCGCGGGGAAGGTGCAGCGAGACGGCATCGGCTTCGGCCAGCGCCTCGGCAAGGGTGGCGTCGCGCACCGCGCTGGCGGGCCATTGCTCGGCGGGGATGTAGGGGTCATGGGCGTGAATCTCCATCCCGAAGGCGCGGGCGAGGCCGGCCAGCTTCTGTCCGATCCGCCCGAAGCCCAGGATCAGAAGCCGCTTGCCCGCGACCTCATGCGTCTGCAACCCGTTGCGCCAGGCCCAGTCGCCGCGCCGCGTCGCGCGGTCGGCGGCGATCAGGCGGTGGGTGGCGGCAAGGACCAGCATCATTGCATGTTCCGCGACGCCCGACGAATTCACGTCGCCCACGATGCACAGGGGAATGCCCCGCGCGTTCAGGGCCGGGACATCCACCGCGTCATAGCCGACCCCGTGGCGCGAGACGATCTTCAGCCCCGGCGCCTTGGCGATGGACGCCGCTGACAGGGGCTGCGTGCGGATCACCAGCGCGTCAGCCTTGGGCAGGTAGGCCTGATAGGACGGCTCGCTGATCTCCTCGACATAGTCGAAGGTCACGCCCGGCGCGGACCGCAAGAGGTCCAGCCCCGACGGATGCAACTTGCCCGCCACCAGAAGATGCGGCATCAGTAGCCCCCCTTCGCGCCGCCCGGATGTGGTTCTTCTTGCAGGCCGCAAGGATGGTGTGCAGCGCGGCGATCATTTCCGGCTCGTCCCGGTCGAAGCCGGGGGCGAGGCGGCCTTGCGTCAGCGACAAGGTCAGGTCGGCAGGCCCGACATAGATACCGTCCAGCCCCGGCGTGGCAGCAATTGCGTCAAGGTTCGCCATCCCTTCCGCCGTCTCGATCATCGCGAAGCCGAGGATGTTGTCGTTTGCCTCACCGGCATAGTTCGCGCCCGCCGCAAAGCTGACCCGCGTCGGGCCAAAGCTGCGCTGGCCATGGGGCGGATAGCGCAGGTAGCTGACGAAGCGGGCGGCGTCCTCGGCGGAGTTGACCATCGGGCAGATGATGCCGTAGGCCCCCGCATCCAGCGCCTTCATGATGATGCCGGGTTCCAGCCACGGCACTCGTGCCATCAGCACGGCACCCGACGCCCGCATCGCCTGGAACATCGGCAAGAGGGCGCTGTAATCCAGCGCGCCGTGCTGCATGTCGATGGTGATGCTGTCAAACCCCTGCGCCGCCATGATCTCGGCGGTGAAGGGGTTGCCGATCGAACACCAGCCGTTGATCGTGGGCTTGCCGTCCGCCCAGAGCTGCTTGAGACGGTTCGCAATCATGCCCACACCATCTGGCTGGATTTGACGTCAAGGTAATCGCGGATGCCCTCGGTCCCGCCTTCGCGGCCCATGCCGGAGTGGTTGGTGCCGCCGAAGGGCGCCTCGGAGGCCGCCATCGCGAAGGAGTTGATCCCGACCATCCCGGCCTTCAGCGCACTGACCGTGCGCCGCGCGCGGGCGGGGTTCGTGGTGAAGGCATAAGCCGAGAGGCCCATGTCGGTGGAATTCGCTCGCGCAAGCACTTCGTCTTCCGTCGAAAACCGGGTGATCGCCGCGATCGGCCCGAAGTTCTCCTCGGCCATCACGGACATCTCGTCGGTGCAGCCGGTCAGGACCGTCGGCTCATAGAAATGCCCGGCGTTGAAGCCCTGCGCCCGCGCGCCGCCGGTGGCCAGCTTCGCACCGGCCGCCACGGCCCCGGCGACGATGGTCTCCATCTCGGCCAGCCGGTCGCCGCTGATCAGCGGCCCCATGCCGACCGAGGGGTCAAGCCCGTCGCCCAGCCTGATCGCCTTTGCCCGGGCCACGAAGCCCTGAACAAAGGCGTCGTGCAGGCTGTCGTGCACATAGAACCGATCCCCGGTCACGCAGACCTGTCCGGCATTGGCGAATTTGGTCGGCACCGCCACGTTCAGGCAGGCCTCCAGGTCCGCGTCGTCATAGACGATCACCGGGGCATTGCCACCCAGCTCCATCGACACCTTCTTCAGGGTCGCCGCCGCATCGCGGATCATCTGCTGGCCGACGCGGGTGGACCCGGTGAGGCTGACCTTGCGCACGGCCTTGGCGGCCATCAGCGGACCATAGGTTGCGCCCGTCGGCCCGACGACAAGGTTGACCGTTCCGGCGGGCACCCCCCCCGCACGGATGCAGTCGATCATCACCATCGCCACGCCCGGCGTCTGCGACGACGGGCGGACGATGACCGAACAGCCCGCCGCCAGGGCAGGCGCGACCTTTCGCGCGATGAGGGCTGCGGGAAAATTCCAGGCGGTGAAGGCCGCGACGATGCCAACCGGCTCGTGGTGGACCTCGAAGCGCCCGCCCGGCACGCGGCTCTCGATGATGCGGCCGTAGATGCGACGGGCCTCCTCGGCATACCAGCGGAACTGGTCGATGCTTAAGGACCATTCCCGCCCCGACTGCGCGATGGGCTTGCCCGTCTCCAGGCTGATCATCCGCGCGGCCGGGTGAAGGCGGGCGTCGCGGACCAGGCGGCGAAGCCCGCCGCAGCCGCAGCGAGCGCCGCTTCGGTGTCGGCGACCGAGGCCACGGGGCAATCGCCCAGCGACTGCTCGGTGACCGGGCTGAGGACCGGCGCGGTCAGGCCGGACAGGCTTGCGCGCCACGCGCCGCCGATGAAGAGACCGAATCGGGCATACATCAGGGCTGCCCTCGCAACGCCTGTCCTTGCCGAAGCGCAGATTTCCGGATCATTGTCTTCCTCCCGATTCAATGACGCAATATTCGTTGCTATTATCATCTATTGTCAACTCATAATGCGTGGGGCTATGCTGTCTGCGGTATTCGAGGGAGGAGAGGGCAATGGAACACTCGACGATTCGGTTGACCATGGCGCAGGCCGTCGTGCGCTGGCTGACCGTGCAGATGACCGAGATCGAGGGAAGCCGCGTGCCGCTGTTCGCCGGGGTGTTCGGCATCTTCGGTCATGGCAATGTGACCTGCCTGTCCGAGGCGCTGGAGTCGGTGCAGGACCAGTTGCCGACCTGGCGCGGGCAGAACGAACAGTCGATGGCGCTGGCCGCCATCGGCTTTGCCAAGGCGAAACGGCGGCGGCAGATCATGGTCGCCACCTCGTCCATCGGGCCGGGAGCGCTGAACATGGTGACGGCGGCGGGGACGGCGCATGCCAACCGCCTGCCGGTCCTCTTGATCGCGGGCGACACGTTCACCAACCGCCTGCCCGATCCGGTGTTGCAGCAGGTCGAACACTACAACAACCCGACGATCACGGTGAACGACAGCTTCAAGGCCGTCACCCGCTACTGGGACCGGATCACCCACCCCGCGCAGATCCTGCAGTCGCTGCCGCAGGCGGTGGGCGCGATGCTTGACCCCGCCGATTGCGGTCCGGCCTTCATCGGCCTGCCGCAGGACACGCAGGAACTGGCCTTCGACTATCCGGTCGAGTTCTTCGCGGAACGGGTCTGGACGATTCCCCGCCCGCGCCCCGACCGCAAGGCCGTGGCCGAGGCCGCAGCCCTGCTGAAGACCGCGAAAAAGCCCCTGATCATCGCGGGTGGCGGTGTGCGCTATTCCGGGGCCGAAGGTGCCGTCGCCCGCTTTGCCGCCGAGCGCGGCATTCCGGTGGTGGAAACCATCGCGGGCAAAGGCGGGTTGACCCATCACCATCCCGTGCACGCCGGACCCATCGGCATCATCGGCTCAACCTCGGCCAATGCGCTGGCGGCCGAGGCGGATGTGATCGTCGCCATCGGCACGCGGTTGCAGGATTTCACCACCGGCTCCTGGACCGCCTTTGCCCGTGACGCCCGCTTCATCAGTCTCAACGCCGCGCGTTTCGACGCGCTGAAGCACCGGGCGCTGGCCGTGGTGGGCGATGCGCTGGAAAGCGTCGGGGATCTGGACGCGCATCTGGGCGCCTGGAAGGCGCCCGCCGGACATCTGCCCCATGCCAAGGCGCTGTTCGCCGAATGGGACAAGCTGCTGGACGACCACCAGACGCCGACCAATGCTCCGGTCCCGACCTATGCCCAGGTGGTCAACGTGGTGAACCGGGCCGCGGGAGAGAAGGACACCCTGATCGCCGCCGCCGGGGGCATTCCGGGCGAGGTGGCGAAGGGCTGGCGGGTCAAGGCACCAAATTCCTTCGACCTTGAATTCGGCTTCTCCTGCATGGGTTACGAGATCGCGGCCGGCTGGGGGTGCGCCATGGCACAGGGCACGCCGGGCGCTTTGGGCGGCACCCCGATCGTCATGCTTGGCGACGGGACCTACATGATGATGAACTCGGACATCTATTCGTCGGTGCTGTCGGGCCACAAGATGATCATCGTGGTCTGCGACAACGGCGGCTATGCCGTCATCAGCCGCCTGCAGCAGTTCAAGGGCGTGCCGGGGTTCAACAACCTGCTCAAGGACTGCAGGATCACCGACAAGCAGAACCCCCTGCACGTCGATTTCGCCGGCCATGCCGAATCGATGGGCGCGGCCGCCCGGCGCTGCGAAAGCCTGGCCGACCTTGAAGCTGCGCTGGAATGGGCTAAAGGCAATGATCGGACGACCGTCCTGACCATCGTGACCGACGCCTATTCCTGGGTGCCCGGCGACGCGGATTGGGATGTGGGCGTGCCGGAAGTGTCGGACCGGGACACGGTCAACAAGGCTCGTGCGAGCCAGATTGCGATCCGCGCCAAGCAGCGCGTTGGAGTTTGAGGACAGATGAAAGCGAAACTTGGAATTGCCCCCATCGCCTGGTGGAACGACGACCTGGCGGAGCTGTCGGACGACGTGAGCCTGGAGGAGTGCCTGCGTCAGGCCTCTGTCGCCGGCTTCACCGGCATGGAGACCGGCCGCCGTTTCCCGATGGACATGGCCGAGCTGGGCCCGATCCTGGCGAAATACGGCATCTCGGTCTGCGGCGGCTGGTTCTCCGGCCTCCTACTCGACGGGGACATCGAGGTGGAAAAGGACCGCATCGCGCAGCAGCACGCCTTCTTCAAGGCCGCCCACGCCCCCTGCATCGTCTATGGCGAGACCGCTCGGTCGGTGCAGGGGGTCAAGTCGGCTCCGCTGGCGACCAAGCCCAGGCTGACCGAGGCCGAGATGGCCATCTATGGCCGCAAGGTCAGCGACTTTGCCGACTGGTGTGCGGCGAACGGCATGCCGATCAGCTATCACCACCACATGGCCGCCGCGATCGAGACCGAGGCCGAGCTTGACCTCTTCATGAAGCATTCCACCGTGCCCCTGCTGTTTGACGCGGGGCACATGGCCTTTGCCGGCGGCGACAACCTGCGCGTCATCGAGACCCACTGGCAGCGCATCACCCATGTCCACACCAAGGACGTGCGGATGGGCGTGATCGACGCGCTGGACCGCAGGAAGGAAAGTTTCCTCGACGCCGTGGTGAAAGGCGCTTTCACCGTGCCGGGCGACGGCTCGCTGGACTTCGAGGCCATCGTCAAGGCGCTGGCCGCCAAGGGCTATGAGGGCTGGTTCGTCGTCGAGGCGGAACAGGACCCCAAGGCCAACCCGCCGCTGGAGATGGCGAAGAAGGGCCACAGGGAACTGCTGCGCGTGATGGCGGCTGCGGGCTATGAGGTGGCCAAGTGAACCGGATGGATGGCAAGGTCTGCGTCGTCACCGGGGCGACGCAGGGACTTGGTGCCGCCATTGCCCGCAGGCTGGCGGCGGCGGGGGCCAAGGCCGTGGTCATCACCGGGCGAAACGCTGACCGTGGTGCCTCGGTCGCGCGCGACATCATCGACAGCCACAGTGTCCCGGCGCTGTTCCTGCAGGCCGACTTCGCCCGCGTGGAAGACTGCCAAAGCGTCATCGCCGAGACCGACCGCCATTTCGGCCGGATCGACGTGCTGGTGAACGCCGGGGCCTCGACCGCGCGCGGCACGATCCTGGACACTTCGCCCGAGAAGTTCGACGCGCTGTTCGCGACCAATGTCCGTGGTCCCTACTTTCTGATGCAGGCGGCGATCAAGCTGATGATCGCGAAACGCATCGAGGGAGCGATCTGCAACATCGGCTCGATCTCGGCGCTGGCCGGGCAGCCCTTCATCAACGCCTATTGCGCCAGCAAGGGCGCGCTGACCACCTTGACCGCGAACACGGCCTTTTCGGTCATGGCCAACCGCATCCGGGTGAACCAGTTGAACGTCGGCTGGATGGCATCCGACCACGAACGCGAAATCCAGGCGGCAGGGGGCGATCCCGACTGGGAGAAGAAGGCCGCCGCCGCGCTGCCGTTCGGCCGTCTGGTCGATCCGGCAGAGGCTGCGAGGGCGGTGAATTTCCTCGTCTCTGACGACGCGGGGCTGATGACCGGGGCCATCGTGAACTTCGACCAGTCGGTCTGGGGCGCGGTCGCGGGCGGGATGCCGGTGCCGGACGGGCCTATGGCCCTGTGACCACCGGAATCCGGGGGGCGGCGCTGTCTGTCTGCAGCCGCGCCGCCAGCGCCACGCACAAGGCCTGCGCCAGACACATCGGCGCGGCCAGGCTGCGCGAGAAGGTGTATTCGTGTTCAGGCACCGCGAACAGCACCTGCGCCAGCTTGGCATAGGGCGACAGGGTGCTGTCGGTGATCGCCAGGATCGGCACGCCGCGCCGCGCCGTTTCCTCGGACACGTTCACGACCTCGGTCGCGTAGAACCGGAACGACACCACGACCAGCAGATCCGTCGGGCGTGCGACCTTGGCCATATGCGTCGCGAGCCCGCCGCTGGCGTCCAGCAGCACGGTGCGCTTGCCCAGCATGGTCAGCACATAGCGCAGCAGGTCCACCACGGGGGCCGAGCGCAACTGGCCGATCAGGTAGACCGTGTCCGCCCCTTCAAGAAGCTCTGCCGCCCGCGCCAGAGCGTCCGGGTCGATGCTGGCCATCAGCTCTTGCAGGGACGCCACGTCCCGCGCAACAAGGTCGGCGAGCAACCCCATCTCGCCCTCGCGGGCGCCGCCAAGCTCGGTCTCCAGCGCCTTCACCCGGGCATCGAACCCCGGCGCGGCGGTGGTCAAGCGGCGCTGGAACACGGCCTGCAACTCCTTGAAGCCCCTGTAGCCCAGCGACTGCGCATAGCGCACGAAACTGGAGGCATGGATGCCGCATTTCGCCCCGATCGCGTTGACCGACAGCACCGCCACATCATTGGGGTTCTGGGTCAGATAGAGCGCGATCTTCTGATACGACTTCGACATGCTGTCATAGCGGTCGTGGATCAGGGTGATCAGCTCTTCGTAGCTTTCCGGCGGGCGGTAGGACATGGTTCCCCTGTTTCCACAGACGGCAGATGTGGAGCCGAGTAGGACAGTCTGCAGCAGTCGTTGTCAAATACTACCGAAAGCACGGAAAGATGTGACGCGCCCTTGCCAACCCTGTGCCAGGTCCCGGATCTGCAGCGCGCCGAACGCTGGCAATGTTGCAATATTCTGTGGCCCCATGATCCTGGTGCCGGCGGGCCGGCATTCGACCGGCGCCGGCGTGGTCGCACGTCGACGGGACCCGAGGAAGGAAAATGGAATGAGGGTTTCATCTGCAGCCAACCCGCACAGCCTTGGGATCAAGGCCTGCCTTGCGCTGCTGGGATCTGCACCTGCGGGCCTGACAGCCGAAGAGGCAGCGCGGCGGCTGGCCGAAACGGGGCCGAACCGGCTGCCTGAAATGCGCAGGGCAGGGCCGGTGCGCCGCTTTCTGCGCCAGTTCAACAATGTGCTGGTCTATCTGCTTTTGGCCGCAGCGGCCGTGACGGCTGGATTGCAGCATTGGGTGGACACCGGCGCGATCCTGACGGTCGTCATCGCCAATGCGGTGATCGGCTTTCTGCAAGAGGGCAAGGCCGAGGCGGCAATGGCGGCGATTCGGCAGATGCTGGCCCCAAGGGCGGCAGTTCTGCGCGACGGGCTGCGGATCACGATCGATGCTGTCGATCTGGTTCCGGGAGATGTCGTCTTGGTCGAAGCCGGAGACAAGGTTCCGGCCGATCTGCGGCTGGTCGAGGCAAAGGGGCTGGCTGCGCAGGAAGCGATCCTGACGGGCGAGTCCGTTCCGGTCGAGAAGTCGACGCGGATGGTTGCCGAAGGCGCGGCACTGGGTGACCGGCGCTCTATGCTGTGGTCGGGCACGCTGGTCACGCAAGGCACGGCCAGGGGGCTTGTGGTGGCGACCGGCAGTGCGACCGAGATCGGGCGGATCGGTGGCCTGCTGGCAGGGGTCGAGGATCTGACTACCCCGCTGGTCGCGCAGATGGACCGCTTTACCCGCTGGCTTTCGTTGACGGTTCTGGCGGCCTCGGGCTTTTTGCTGGCCTACGGGCATTTCGTCATGCGCCAACCCTTTGCCGAGTTGTTCATCGCGGTGGTGGGCGTGGCGGTCGCCGCAATTCCGGAAGGCCTGCCGGCGGTGATGACGATCACCTTGGCGATAGGCGTGCAGGCGATGGCGCGGCGACAGGCGATTGTCCAGAGGATGCCCGCGATCGAGGCGATCGGGTCGGTATCGGTGATCTGCACCGACAAGACCGGCACCTTGACGCGCAACGAAATGATGGTTGTCGCGGTCGAGACGCCGGAAGGAACGTTCGAGGTCGCGGGCGAGGGCTATGCTCCGGTCGGGCGGGTTGAGCCGCCCGGGGATCTTGCGAGGCTGGCTCGCACGGCTGCGCTGTGCAACGACGCGCGGCTGGTTCGGAAGGCCGGGCATTGGGAGGTAGAGGGCGACCCGATGGAGGGGGCACTTCTGGCCTTTGCCGGGAAGGTCGGTGTGCTGATTGACGCGCGGCGACTGGACGTGATCCCGTTCGACAGTCGGCATCGGTTCATGGCGATTCTGTCCGAGCACCGCGGCAAGCGGCTGGTGCATGTAAAGGGTGCGCCGGAAAGCGTTTTTCACATGTGCGCACGGATCGATCCTGACCAGTGGCACCGGCGTGCCGAGGCGATGGCCCTGAAGGGCCTGCGGGTGCTGGCCCTGGCCGAAGGGGATGGCGGCAGTCTGAAGAACGGCGCGCTGGATGGGCGGCTGCGGTTTCTCGGCCTTGTCGGTCTGATCGACCCGCCGCGGCCCGAGGCGGTCGCAGCGGTGGCCGAATGCCGGGCAGCGGGCATCCGGGTGAAGATGATCACCGGAGACCATGCCGGGACTGCGGCGGCGATTGCCCGGAAGATCGGGCTGGCGGCCCCGGACACCGTGTTGACCGGGCGTGATCTGGAGCGGATGGATGATGCTGCCCTTGCGGCGCAGGTGGTGGGTGTGGACGTGTTTGCGCGGACCAGCCCCGAAGACAAGCTGCGACTGGTCAAGGCGCTGCAGTCACACGGGCTTTCGGTGGCGATGACCGGGGACGGGGTGAACGACGCTCCGGCCCTGAAGCGGGCGGATGCCGGGATCGCGATGGGATTGAAGGGCTCGGAGGCCGCAAAGGAAGCGGCTGACCTGGTGCTTGCCGACGACAATTTCGCCACCATCGCAGCGGCGGTCCGCAAGGGACGGACAGTCTGGGACAACCTGCAGAAAGTGATCAGCTTTGAACTGCCGACCAACGCGGGCGAGGCGCTGACGGTGGTGACCGCCCTTCTGGCGGGCTCTGCCGCCCTGCCGATCACCGCGGTGCAGATCCTGTGGGTGAACCTCATCACCGGAGTTACCCTTGGCCTCGCTCTGGCCTTCGAGCCGGGTGAAGCCGGGACCATGGCGCGTCCGCCACGCCCGCGTGACGCTCCGATCCTGACACGAGCGCTGATGTGGCATGTGGTGCTGGTGTCGGCATTGTTCGTGGTTGCAGTTTTCTGGATCTTCTCCTTCGCCCGGGGTCTTGGTCATTCGACTGCATTGGCGCAGACGATGGCGATGAACACCCTGGTCGTGCTGGAGATCTTCCACCTGTTCTTCATCCGCAATATCCATGGCACCTCGCTGACCCGGGCCGCCGTTCGCGGCACGCCGGTGGTCTGGGCCGTGGTTGCGGCGATCACCGTGGCGCAGTTCGCGGTCACCTATCTGCCACCCTTGCAAGCCCTTCTGGGGACTGAGTCCGTGCCGTTCCGCGAGGGGGCGATGATTGTCGCGGTCGGGATCGGCTTCTTCATCATCGTCGAGATCGAAAAGCAGATCCGTCTGGCTTTCCGTCGCCGCTGAGCAAATGAAAACGGCCCGGACCTTGCGGGCCGGGCCGTCGCGTCGCGGAGCAGCGGGCTCAGGCCCGCAGGTCGAAGCGGTCGGCCTCCATCACCTTGACCCAGGCCGAGACGAAGTCGCAGACGAACTTTTCGCGGTTGTCGTCCTGGGCGTAGACCTCGGCGTAGGCGCGCAGGATCGAGTTCGAGCCGAACACGAGGTCGGCCCGCGTCGCCGTCCACCGCACCACGCCGGTTTTGCGGTCGGTGCCGTGCTTCGTGCCGCCGTGGTTGGTGCCGATCACCCGCATGCCGCCGATCAGGCAGGTCATCTCGGGCGCGGTCAAGCCCATGAGTTGCGCGCGGTCGAGGAGAAGCTCCTCCGCCGAGACGGCGTAGTCCTGCTTCATCCAGTTGCGGAAACCGTCCGCGAGGGGTTCCAGCACCGAGAAGCTGTCGGCGTCAGTCTGGGCGTCATTGGCGTCGCCCCGACCGGCATGGAACGGGACGGTGACGTCAACGCCGGCGGCCTTTGCCGCATGTTCGACACCGACATTGCCCGCCAGCACGATCACGTCGGCGAGCGACGCCCCGGCGGATTTGGCGATGGGGTCCAGCACCGAAAGGACTCGCGCCAGGCGGGCGGGCTCGTTGCCCTCCCAGTCCTTTTGCGGCGCAAGGCGGATGCGGGCACCGTTGGCGCCGCCCCGGTTGTCCGAGCCGCGGAAGGTGCGGGCGCTGTCCCAGGCGGTGGCGACCATGTCCGAGACGGAGAGGCCCGAAGCGGCGATCTGCGCCTTCACGGCGTCGACGTTCCAGGCGGTCGACCCAGTGGGGACGGGGTCCTGCCAGATCAGGTCTTCCTGCGGCACCCACGGCCCGAGGTAGCGGACCTTCGGCCCCATGTCGCGGTGCGTGAGCTTGAACCAGGCGCGGGCGAAAGCGTCACTGAATGCGGCCTGATCCCTGGCGAAACGCTCCGAGATGGTGCGGTAGGCCGGGTCCATCTTCATCGCCATGTCGGCGTCGGTCATCATCGGCATCCGGCGGATCGTGGGGTCTTCCACGTCAACGGGCATGTCTTCCGGCGCGATGTTGATCGGCTGCCACTGGAAGGCCCCGGCGGGGGATTTCACCAGCTCCCAGTCGTAGTTCAAGAGAAGGTGGAAATAGCCGCCGTCCCACTTGGTCGGATGGGTGGTCCAGGCGCCTTCCAGGCCCGAGGTGATGGCGTCGCGACCGACCGAGCGGGTGGCGTGGACGTTCCAGCCAAGGCCGCCTTCCTCGATCCCGGCCCCTTCCGGTTCCGGCCCGATCAGGGCGGCATTGTTGTTGCCATGCGCCTTGCCGACGGTGTGGCCGCCAGCGGTGAGGGCGACGGTCTCCTCGTCGTCCATCGCCATGCGGGCAAAGGTTTCGCGGACGTCATGCGCGGTCTTCAGCGGGTCGGGGACGCCGTTCACGCCTTGCGGGTTCACATAGATCAGGCCCATGACCACGGCGGAGAGGGGGTTCTCCAGGCTGGTCCGGTCGTCCTTGTCCGGATAGCGCTGGTCGGTCAGCCATTCCTTTTCCGACCCCCACCAGACGTCTTTCTCCGGCGCCCAGATATCCTCGCGCCCGAAGCCGAAGCCGAAGGTCTTGAGCCCCATGGAGTCGTAGGCGATCGTTCCCGCCAGGGCCATCAGGTCGGCCCAGGACAGGCGGTTGCCGTATTTCCTCTTGATCGGCCAGAGCAGGCGACGCGCCTTGTCGAGGTTTGCGTTGTCGGGCCAGGAGTTCAGCGGCGCGAAACGGTGATTGCCGGTGCCCGCCCCGCCGCGCCCGTCGGCCATCCGGTAGGTTCCGGCGGCGTGCCAGGTCATCCGGATGAAGAGGCCGCCGTAATGGCCCCAGTCTGCCGGCCACCAGTCCTGGCTGTCGGTCATCAGGGCGGTGAGGTCGCGCTTCAGCGCGGCGAAGTCCAGCTTCTGCACCTCGTCCCGATAGTTGAACCCGGTCAGCGGGTTCACCTTGGTGTCGTGCTGGTGCAGGATGTCGAGGTTCAGCGACTTTGGCCACCAGTCCATGACCGACGACCCCGTCTCGGTGATCGCGCCGTGCATGACCGGGCATTTGCCCGACCGTCCAGTGTCATTGCCGTCCATCTTGCTCTCCTCGTCTGGCTGAATTCCGCGGTCGAAAACGCCGGTGCTTTCCCGCCGGCATGGGCGGGGCGGCGACTCGGCACCCTCCGTCATGATCCATGGCTAACACCCGATGGCGATAAAAGGAATTTTCATTTTCCAATCACCGCGATATGTAAAACATATGACAAGGATCACCTTGAAGCACCTGCGCTATTTCGACGCGCTGGCCCGGCAACGGCATTTCGGTCGGGCGGCCGAGGTGTCGGCGATCTCGCAGCCCGCGCTGTCGCTGCAGATGAAGGAGCTTGAGGACATTCTGGGAGCGCCCCTGGTCGAAAGGGGCGCGCGCCAGATCGGGCTGACGCCGCTGGGCGAGGAATTTGCGCTTCGGGCACGCGATGTGCTGCGCGCGGTGGACGAGCTTGGGGCTCTGGCGCGGGCCTCCTCCGGGCCGCTGGCGGGGCGATTGCGACTGGGGGTGATTCCGACGGTCGCGCCCTATCTTCTGCCGCGGTTGATGCGGGTGATGAGCGGCAGCTTTCCCGAGATCGACCTGCGCCCGCGGGAGGCGGTGACGCCAAAGCTGCTGCGCGACCTGCACGAGGGGCGGCTGGACCTTGCCATTCTGGCCTTGCCGGTCGGCGAACCGTCGCTGGTGGAAGATGCGCTTTTCGACGAGGAGTTCCTGCTGGTGCGCCATGAAAGCGCGCAAGCCCTGCCGGTCCCGCTGCTGGTCGATCTGCCGGCGGCACCGCTTTTGCTGCTGGAGGAGGGGCATTGCCTGCGTGACCAGGCGATCGCGGCTTGCAAGATGCCGTCCGGCCCGTCCGGCGAGATCATGGAAGGGTCATCGCTGTCGACGCTTGTCCAGATGGTCGGGGCGGGCATCGGGGTGACGCTGATCCCCCAGATGGCCGCCGAGGTCGAGGGCCGTTCGGCCCCGGTTGTCCTGCACCGCCTGCCCGAGCCGCGACCGAAGCGGACGATCGGTCTGGTCTGGCGCCGCAGCAATCCGCTTTCGGACCGGTTCGCGGGCTTTGCAGCCGGGTTGAAGGCCGCGATGAACGGGTAAAGGCCGCCCCGTCCTGGCTGCATCGCGCCGCCCTGTCAGGCTCCCCAGGTCCGTTCCAGAAGCCGCAGCCAGTTGCCATGGGCGATCTTGGCGATCAGCGCCTCGCCCAGACCCATGTCGCGCATCGCGGCGATCAGCACCGGCAGCCCCTCGACACCGCCGATGTCCTGCGGCGTGGTCGCGCCGTCATAGTCCGAGCCGAGGCCGACGTGATCCTCGCCCGCGAGTTTCAGCATGTGCTCGATGTGGCGCTTGACCGGGTCGAGGGTCATCCCGGGGCTTTCGCGTCCGTCTTCGCGCAGAAAGCAGGTGGCGAAGTTCAAGCCCGCCATGCCGCCGGAGTCGCCAATGGCCCGCAGTTGCCGGTCGGACAGGTTGCGACTGGAGGGCGCGATGGCATGCGCATTGGAATGCGTGGCGACCAGCGGCGCGTCGGACAGCTTTGCCACGTCCCAGAAGCCCTGTTCGGTCAGGTGGCTGAGGTCGATCATGATCCGCAACGCGTTGCATTCCCTGACCAGAGCGCGGCCAGGCCCGGTAAGGCCCGGCCCGGTGTCGCCGGTTGACGGAAAGCGGAAGGGGACACCATGACCGAAGATCGTCGGGCGGCTCCAGACCGGGCCGAG
>NCDY01000096.1 GCA_002280405.1 Rhodobacterales bacterium 32-66-9
GGCGAAGGGTGTGAAACCCTCCGGGATCAGGAAAAGGTGTGCCGCATGGACTGGATCACCTCGCTTGAAGAGCTGCACGCCCACTACGGCCAACCGACCGAGGCCGCGACTGTCAAGGTCACCGGCCATCTGACCGCCGCTTACCGCGCCTGGGTTGACCGGTCGCGCTTCTGCGTCCTGACGACCGTCGGACCCGAGGGCACCGACGGCTCCCCCCGTGGCGACGAAGGCCCGGTCGTCACCGTCCTCGACCCGCAGACCATCGCGCTGCCCGACTGGCACGGCAACAACCGCATCGACAGCTTGCGCAACATCGTCCGCGATGGCCGCGTCAGCCTGATGTTCCTGATCCCGGGCGCGACCAATGCGCTCCGGGTGAACGGAAGCGCAAGACTGACTGCCGACCCCACCCTCCGCGCAAGGTTCGACCGGCAGGGCAAACAGCCCCGCAGCGTCATCGTGATCCGCATCGCCGAGGTCTATTCCCAATGCGCCCGCGCCCTGATCCGCGCAGGCCTCTGGACCGGAAAAGACCAGTCGCAAGGTCTGCCCACCGTCGGCGACATGCTCCGAGAGATCTCGCAAGGCCGGATCGACGGCACCGCCTACGACGCCGACTGGCCCGGGCGCGCCTCACGGACGATGTGGTGACCGAAGCCGCTCTTCGGGGACTTCGTCCGTCATCGCTGCTCGCGCCCCGCGCGGAGAAGTCGATGACGCACGACAACCCCGACCGGACGGAAAAGTTCGCAAGCGCGTCAACTCATCGGACAGTCAGCGACCTCAAGGTCCAGTGCCAGTTTCGCCTCCGGCCCATAGCGCAGCCCCGACACGTTGATGTACAGCGCCCCGGTTTCCGCCCAGACCCCGGCCCCCGTCATCGTCGTCCCTGCGGGGTCGATGGCGACACCCTCGAACAGCGCGCAGTCCGTCTCGAACCGCAGGACATAGCCGTTGAACTCGGCCTCGAAGAACCGCCCGATTCCGCGTGGATAGGTCAGTTCGATCCGCGTCGGCGCGATCTCGACCGACACCGGCACCACGTCCAGCCCGCCGGTGAAGCCCTCCGGCTCCAGCCCGAACTCGACGCCCACGCCCACCATCACCGTCCGCCCCTTTGCAACCAGCAAAGGAGCCTCCCGCTGGTCCCAGGTCTCGACCATGAAGGTCACCAGCCGCCCCTCCAGCGTCCGCCGCCCCTCCAGCGTCCCCGCCGCAGCCGGAACCACCAGCAGCGCCGCAAGGGCAAGCCAGCGGATCACGCGAATTTCAGCGCCGCGATCCCGGCAAGGATCAGAAGCACGCCGATGACGCGCATCGCGTTGACCGGTTCCTGAAACAGGAACACCGCCGCAATCGCGGTCCCGACGGCCCCGATCCCGACCCAGACCGCATAGGCGGTGCCGACCGGCAGGCTCTTCATCGCCACCGACAACAGATAGAACGAGCCGAGCGCCAGCACGATGGTCGCGACCGAGGGCCAAAGCCGGCTGAAGCCTTCGGAATACTTAAGCCCCAACGCCCAGCCGGTTTCCATCAGCCCGGCAATGGCCACGATCACCCAGGGGTTCAAGCCGCCAGCCCTCTCGCTCCCATATCAAGGAACTTCTGCCGCCGGTCCCGAACCAGCGCCTCCGGCTTCTTGCCGGAAAGCTCGCCCAGCATCGCCTCGATCGCCTTGCCGACCGCATCCACCGCCTCTTTCGGCGCGCGCTGCGCCCCGCCCAGCGGCTCCTTCACGATCCGGTCGATGATCCCCAGCTTCTGCAGATCCTGCGCCGTCAGCCGCGTCCTTCCACAGGATCGACGCGCAGCCTTCGGGGCTGATCACCGAATAGATCGAATGCTCCAGCATCGCCACCCGGTTCGCCGTGGCGAAGGCCACCGCCCCGCCCGAGCCGCCCTCGCCGATCACCACCGAAATCAGCGGCACGCCGATGGCGAGGCACTTTTCGGTCGACCGCGCAATCGCCTCGGCCTGACCGCGTTCCTCGGCCCCCTTGCCGGGGTAGGCGCCTGCCGTGTCGATCAGCGTGATCACGGGCAGGCGAAAGCGGTCGGCGAGGTCCATCAGCCGGATCGCCTTGCGGTAGCCTTCCGGCCGCGCCATGCCGAAATTGCGCTGGATGCGCGACTTGGTGTCGTTGCCCTTTTCGTGTCCGATCACCACCACCGGCCGGTCGTTGAACCGCGCCAATCCGCCGATCACCGCATGATCATCGGCAAAGGCGCGGTCCCCGGCCAGGCTGGTGAACTCGGAGAACAGCTGGCCGACATAGTCCAGGCAATGCGGCCGTTCGGGATGCCGCGCCACCTGGCACTTCTGCCACGGCGTCAGGGTCTTGTAGAGATCCCGCAGCGCCGCATCCGCCTTGCGGTCCAGCGCCTCGGCCTCTTTCGAGACATCCATCCCCCCGCCGGTCTTCGCCATCGCGCGAAGCTCCTCCGCCTTGCCTTCGATGTCGGCGAGCGGCTTTTCGAATTCGAGATACTGCATGGCGCTTCCTTTTCGGGACTGGTCTTATATGCCCGTGGGCAAGGCCCGATGCAACTCGGCAAGAGATGCACTGGCGGGGTCAGGCTGAGCCGGCCCGCGGCACGGAAACGGCCATGAAGCAGGATCGCGAAACCGCCTCGTCGCGTCCGGGATCGGGTCACATCCACGGCCGTTCCACGGCGGCCACTCAGCGGCCGGTCTCGTGCTCCAGCCGCTGGCGGGCCACCCGCTCGTTCTTCTCGGCGCGCATCTGGTCGTGGTAGGCCTGTTCGACATAGGCCATATGCGCGGTCACGGCGGCCCGCGCGGCGACCGCATCGCGGGACTGGATCGCCGCGTTGATCGCCCGGTGCTGGTCCAGAAGCTGGTCCCGCGTCATCCGGTTCTTGAACATCATCTGCCGGTTGTAGAATACGCCTTGCCGCAGAAGGTCGAACATCGACCGCAGCATGTGCAGCATGATGACGTTGTGGCTTGCCTCGATGATCGCCATGTGGAACTGGGCATCGAGTTCTGCCTCGTCCGATGGATCGCGCTTCTGGTGGGCGGCTTCCATCTTTGCAAAGATCGTGTCGATGACCTTGAGGTCGGTCTCGGTCCCGAAACGCGCAGCCCGTTCGGCTGCCAGCCCCTCGATGTCGCGACGAAACCCGATATAGTCGAACACGGCCTCGTCATGTGTAGCGAACAGCCCGACCAGCGCGGGGGAAAAGGCCGATCCCAGCACATCGGCAACGAAAATCCCCGATCCCGCCCGGCTGACCAGCAGCCCCCGTTCCGCCAGATCGGCGATGGCATCGCGCAACGACGGGCGCGACACGCCCAACTTGTCGGCCAGATCGCGCTCGGACGGCAGGCGCTCTGCGGGGCGCAGGATGCCGCGCAGGATCAGTTGCTCGACCTGCCGGACGACGGCAGCCGACAGCTTTTCCGGGGCAACTTTCAGGAAGGGCATGGCAGGAAGGGCAAGGATCGCCTCGATGATTGGTCCAGAAATATGACCGATTGCCGGAGATCACAAATGAAAAAGAGGCCGGGAAACCCCGGCCCCTGCCCGAGATGGCCGACAGATCAGCGGTTCGGGCGGATGATGATCTCGACCCGGCGGTTCTGCGCCCGGCCCGCCGCCGTCTGGTTGGACGCGACCGGCTGATCGAAGCCGCGGCCATATGCGACGATCCGGCTGCCCGGCACGCCGCTTTCGCGCAGGATCGAGGCCACCGCAACCGCACGGCGCTGCGACAGATCCTGGTTGTAGGCCGCCGTCCCGGTGTTGTCGGTATGGCCGACCACCTCGATCCGGCTGTTGGGATAGCGCAGCAGGCTTGCCGCCACCGTGTTCAGGTCGGCTCGCAGATCCGGCCGGACAGCCGCGCTGTCGATCGCGAACAGCAGGTCCTGCGGCATGTTCACGATCAGGTATTCGCCGGTATTGGTGACCGAGACGTTGGAATTCAGCGATCCGCGCAGTTCCGCCGCCTGCCGGTCCAGGTCCGCGCCAACCAGTGCGCCCGCCCCGGCGCCCAGAGCGCCGCCCAGGATCGCCCCCTTGAATTCGTTGCCGTCCCTCGCCGTCGCGGCACCCGCCGCCGCGCCCAGCAGGCCACCGATCACGGCACCGCTTTTGGTGCGGGCATTCGGGTCATCGGGATAGGCATTCGGATCGACACCGACGCAGGCGGTCAGGAACAGCGTGCCGGTTGCCGCCAGGATCAGGGGGGTCTTCATCATCATGATTGCTCTCGCCTCGACATTCGCCCATTGACGGGCCTGTTTCAGACCCCTGCCACAATACATGAACGCCGTCGAGAGGCTGCCGGTTCCCTCAAACCTCGGCAGGGTTCCGCGCATGGGAAGGCGGGTCACATTTCCGTGCGCGCGGCCTCCCAGGCCAGCATGGCGCGCTTGCGGGGCAGGCCCCAGCGATAGCCCCCCAGACCACCGTCGCGGCGCAAGGCGCGGTGGCAGGGGATCAGGAAACTGATCGGATTGCGGCCGACCGCCGTCCCCACAGCCCGATGCGCCGCGGGGTGGCCGATCGCGTCGGCAATGTCGGCATAGGTCGTCACATGGCCGGAGGGGATCGACAAGAGCGCCTCCCAGACCTTGATCTGGAACGGGGCGCCAACAAGATGCAGCGCGGTTGCCTGCCCGCCAAAGGCCGCGTCGACCAGTGGCCTGATCGCCATCGGATCCTCGATGTAACTGGCCCTGGACCAGCGGCGGACCAGGTCTTCCAGCGCCACCTCGGCCCCCATCTCATCGGCGAAACCCATGCCGCAGATACCCTTGTGCGTCGCCATCGCAAGCGCCGGGCCGAAGGGGCTGTCGAACCAGCCCCATTTGATCTCCAGCCCCTCGCCGCCCCTGGCGTAGTCTCCGGGCGACATCGCCTCCCAGGTCAGGAACAGATCGTGCAGCCGTCCGGTGCCCGACAGTCCCGACTCCAGCGCCGTGCCCAGAAGCGTGTGCCGGTCCGCCAGCAGCCGCCTTGCGTGGCCCAGCGTCAGATACTGCTGATACCGCTTGGGACTGACGCCCACCCACTGGCTGAACACCCGCTGGAAATGCGCCGGGCTCATGTTCATCCGCTGGGCCAGAGCGTCCAGCGTCAGCGCAGGGCCTGCGTCGTCGATCACCTCCAGCGCGCGGGCGATCACCTGGTAATGATAGGCGGGGGACAGATCGGTCATGCTTGCATCCTCGGGTCGGCTCGTCGTGCGCCTGCGTCTTCTCCTCGCACGGGTACCGCGGCGAGGAGTGGCGAAGTCACCGACGAGCCTTGTCCAAGATGTAGCTTCCCCGCCGTGCCGTCGCGACCCGTTTCCTGCGGCTTGTCGGAACGCGCCTTTCGTGCTGCATGGTCGGCATGACCCCTCAGCTTCCCTATGCCACCCTGAACCAGATCTTCGCCCGCTTCGCCGAGATCGAGCCCCACCCCAAGGGTGAGCTTGACCACGTCAACGCCTTCACCCTGCTTGTGGCCGTGGCCCTGTCCGCCCAGGCCACCGACATCGGCGTGAACAAGGCCACGCGCCAGCTGTTCCAGATCGCCGACACGCCGGAAAAGATGCTGGCCCTGGGCGAGGAAGCCCTGATCGACCACATCAAGACCATCGGCCTTTACCGCAACAAGGCGAAGAACGTCATCAAGCTCAGCCGCCTCCTGATCGACAGTTTCGGCGGCGAGGTGCCCTCGTCCCGCGCCGCCCTGACCACGCTTCCCGGGGTCGGTCGCAAGACCGCCAACGTGGTCCTCAACATGTGGTTCCACCACCCCGCCCAGGCCGTCGACACCCACATCTTCCGCGTCGGCAACCGCACCGGCATCGCCCCCGGCCGCGACGAGATCGCCGTCGAGCGCGCCATCGAGGACAACGTCCCCGTCGAATACCAGCAGCACGCGCACCACTGGCTTATCCTGCATGGCCGGTATATCTGCACCGCGCGCAAACCGCGCTGCGGCATCTGCCCGATCGCCGCCTGGTGCCTGTATCCGGAGAAGACAGAATGAAATCCTATCAGGTCGTCGGCATCGGCAATGCCATCGTCGATGTCTTCTCCACCGCCGACGACTCGTTCCTCGATCTCATGGGCATCCAGAAAGGCATCATGCAGCTTGTCGAACGCGAACGGGGTGAGCTGCTTTATGGTGCGATGACCAACCGCCAGCAGGCCCCCGGCGGGTCAGTGGCCAACACCCTCGCGGGGCTTGGCAACCTCGGCCTGACGACCGGTTTCATCGGCCGCGTCCACGACGACGCGCTGGGGCGGTTCTACGCCCGCACCATGGCCGACGAGGGCACCGATTTCGTCAACCCCCCCGTCCCCGGCGGCGAACTTCCGACCTCCCGCTCGATGATCTTCGTCTCCCCTGATGGCGAGCGGTCGATGAACACCTACCTCGGCATCTCCTCCGAGCTTGGCCCCGACGATGTGTCGGACTCGGTCGCCGGCAGCGCCGAGATCCTGTTCCTCGAAGGCTATCTCTACGACAAGTCCAAGGGCAAACAGGCCTTCGAACGCGCCGTGGACCTGTGCCACAAGGCGGGTGGCAAGGCCGGCATCGCCCTCTCCGACCCGTTCTGCGTCGACCGCCACCGCGACAGCTTTCGCCAGCTGGTGAAGAACCTCGACTACGTGATCGGCAACGAACACGAATGGTCGTCCCTGTATCAGACCGACCTCTCCACCGCCCTCGAACGGGCCGCCGCCGACTCAGGCCTCGTCGTCTGCACCCGCTCCGGCCATGACGTCATCGTCGTCCGCGGCGACGAACAGGCCGTGGTCCCGGTGAAACGCGTGGTCCCCGTCGATGCCACCGGCGCGGGCGACCAGTTCGCCGCAGGCTTCCTCTACGGCCTCGCCACCGGCCAATCCCTCGCCACTTCCGGCCGCATGGGCTGCGTCGCCGCTGCCGAGGTCATCTCCCACTTCGGCGCCCGCCCCGAGGCCGACCTCAAGGCCCTGTTCCGCAAGGAAAGCCTGATCTAACCCCTCCAAGGCTTTCTCTTCCCCAAATATCCCCGCCGGAGGCTCTTCACCCGAGCCTCTGTGCGTCCTTCACGCACAGAGGCGAGACAAACGGCCTTCGCGCGTCAGCGCTCAATTTGATACCCGCCCCACCCCGCAAAGCCGCTGGCCAGCCGGGTGCGACCATGGCAAAATGTTCCACATTTGTTCACGCCAACCCCGAGTCGCCTGCTTGCCCTTCATCGAACTCTCCGCGCTGACCAACTTCACCTTCCTCACCGGGGCCTCCCACCCCGAGGAGATGATCCTGCGCGCCGCCGAAATGGGGATGCCCGCCCTTGCCGTCGCCGACGTGAACTCGGTCGCAGGCATCGTCCGCGCCCACACCAAGGCGCGGGAACTGGCGCGCGACGGCGGCCCCAAGGTGCGCCTGATCCCCGCCGCCCGCCTGATCCTGACGGACGGTTTCCAGGTCACCTGCCTGCCCCGCGACCGCACCGCCTGGGGCCGGCTCTGCCGCCTTCTCAGCGCGGGCCGCCTCCGCGCCGCAAAGGGCGACTGCAGGCTCGACCTCGACGACCTCCTCCATTGGGGCGACGGGATGGAGATGCTGCTGATCCCAGAGGGCCAGCGCCTGACCCTCGCCGAGGCCCCGCCCGCCCCGATGACCGACACCAGACGCTGGCAGTCCCACGCCCGAAGCCTCGCCAAACGCTTCCCCGGCCAGGTCAGCCTTGCGATGGCCCCGCGCTATGACGGGCAGGACCAGACCCGCTTCCAGCATCTCGCCGGGCTGGCGAAGACGCTGAAGATCCCCACCGTGGCGACCGGCCTGCCCTTCCTGCACCACGGCCGCCGCCGCCGCCTCGCCGATGTGCTGACCGCGATCCGGCTGGGGCAGCCCGTCGACACGCTTGGCCGCCGCGCGCTTCCGAACAACGAAGGCCGCCTGCGGTCCGAGACCGAAATGCTCCGCCTCTTCGCCGGGCACGAAGCCGCCGTCCACCGCGCCGGAGAGATCGCCCGCAGCGCCGCCTTCTCGCTCGACGAACTCAGCTACGACTACCCCTCCGAAAACGCCCCCAATGAGACCGCCGCCCAGCGCCTGACCCGGCTGGCCGAGGCGGGCCTCGACTGGCGCTATCCCGAGGGTCCGCCCGACCGCGTGCGCGCCCAGATGGCCCACGAACTCAGCCTGATCGCCAAGCTGCGCTATGAGCCCTACTTCCTGACCGTCCACGACATCGTCGCCTTCGCAAGGCAACGCGGCATCCTCTGCCAGGGGCGCGGGTCTGCCGCCAACTCCGTCGTCTGCTTCGCGCTTGGCGTCACCTCCGTCTCCCCGGAAATCGGAACCATGGTTTTCGAACGTTTCATCTCGGAGGCACGCAACGAACCGCCCGACATCGATGTGGATTTCGAACATGAACGCCGGGAGGAGGTGATCCAGCACATCTACGAAAGATACGGCCGCCACCGCGCGGGGCTTTGCGCCACGGTCATCCACTACCGCGGCAAACGCGCGGTAAGGGAAGTCGGCCGCGCCATGGGCCTGTCGGAGGACACCCTCGCCGCCATGTCCAGCCAGATCTGGGGCTGGGGCGGGCCGGGCGGGGTGACCGAGACAAGGCTCAAGGAGATCGGCCTCGACCCGACCGACCGGCGCCTCCGCCAGACCATGGCGCTGATCGACGAGATTCAGGGCTTCCCACGGCACCTGTCGCAGCACGTCGGCGGCTTCATCATCACCGAAGGCCGCCTCGATGAACTCTGCCCGGTGGAAAACGCCACGATGGAGGACCGCACCGTCATCCCCTGGGACAAGGACGACATCGACACGCTGAAGATCCTCAAGGTCGACATCCTGGCGCTGGGGATGCTGTCCTGCATCCGCAAGGCCTTCGACCTTCTGCAAAGCCACCACCATCAGCACTTCACCCTGGCCACCCTGCCGCCCGAGGACCCGGAGACCTACCGGATGCTCTGCCGGGCCGACAGCCTCGGCGTCTTCCAGGTCGAAAGCCGGGCGCAGATGAACTTCCTGCCCCGGATGAAGCCGAAATGCTTCTACGACCTCGTGATCCAGGTCGCGATCATCCGCCCCGGCCCGATCCAGGGCGACATGGTGCATCCGTTCCTGCGGCGACGAAACGGACAGGAACAGGTCAGCTTCCCCTCGGACGAACTTGGCCGCGTCCTTGGCAAGACCCTTGGCGTGCCGCTCTTTCAGGAACAGGCGATGCAGATCGCCATCGTCGGCGCGGGGTTTACCCCCGAGGAGGCGGACCGGTTGCGCCGGTCGCTTGCTACTTTCAAGAAGCACGGCAGCGTCAGCGAATTTCACGACCGCTTCATCGGCGGGATGCTGGCCAAGGGCTACGACCCCGACTTCGCCCAGCGCTGCTTTGCCCAGATCGAAGGCTTCGGCAGCTACGGTTTCCCCGAAAGCCATGCGGCCAGCTTCGCGCTCCTCGTCTACGCCTCGGCCTGGATCAAGCGCCACCACCCCGGCATCTTCGCCTGCACGCTGCTGAACAGCCAGCCGATGGGCTTTTACGCCCCGGCCCAGATCGTCCGTGACGCGCGCGAACATGGCGTGACCGTCCTGCCGCCTTGCATCCAGGCGAGCCATTGGGACAACCGGATGGAATGGCTCGACCGCCCCGATCTGCGCCCCGGCCAGCCGCCCGAACTGGCGCTCCGCCTCGGCTTT
>NCDY01000097.1 GCA_002280405.1 Rhodobacterales bacterium 32-66-9
ATTTCCTCGATCGACCTGATGCTGAAGATCATCGCGGCGGATCATGGCGAGGATCTGGCCAATACGGTGGCGGACCAGCTTATCTACTCCTCGATCCGCACCGACCAGGACACCCAGCGCCTGTCGATCCCGACCCGGATCGGGGTGCGGCATCCCAAGCTCTCCCAGGTGATCCAGATGATGGAGGGCAACATCGAGGACCCGATGTCGCCCGCAGATCTGGCCGAGGAAGTGGGCATGTCGACCCGCCAGCTGGAACGCCTGTTCCGCCGCTACCTCAATCGCTCGCCCAAGCGCTATTACATGGAACTGCGCCTGCAGAAGGCGCGGAACCTGCTGATGCAGACCGACATGAGCGTGATCAACGTGGCGCTGGCCTGCGGCTTCGCCTCGCCCTCGCATTTCTCGAAATGCTACCGCAGCCACTACTCGACCACTCCCTATCGTGAGCGCGGCACACAGGGCATGCCGGGGGCGGTGCCGGTGCGACTGTCGATCTGACGCGCGGCCAGAGGTTAAGCCTTCGCAATCGTCCAGGCCCAAGATGTTGATTTCATGTGTCCAGAAAGGCTGTCCATGCGTGGACAGCTATTGGACCGGCGCCATCCGGTAGACCGCCCCATCGTAGACCGACAGGAACCAGATCGACCCGTCCGGGGCCTCGACCACGTCGCGGACCCGCCCGGTTTCCGGCGCGCTGATCCGCTCCTCGGCGAACCCGGTCGCGGCCGGAGTGTCGGGATCGAGACGCCCCAGGAAGTCCGAATTCAGCGACCCGAAAAAGATGTCCCCTCGCCACTCCGGCACCAGCTTGCCCGAATAGACCATCAACCCCGACGGCGCGATGGACGGGTCCCAGTAATGCAGCGGCGGCTCCATCCCGTCCTTCACCTGCCCCTCGCCGATCCGGTCGCCGGTGTAGTCGATCCCGTAGCTGACGACCGGCCAGCCATAGTTCTTCCCCGCCTCCGGCGCGTTCAGCTCATCCCCGCCCCGCGCCCCGTGTTCGACCGTCAGCAGCCGCCCCGAAAGGTCCAGTGCCGCCCCCTGGATGTTCCGGTGCCCCAGCGACAGCACCCCGGGCAACCATGGCTCCCGCGTGGTGGCCGGACTGCCGTCGCGGTTCAAGAGGATGACCTTGCCGACGGCAAGCATCGGATCCTGCGCCTGCAGGCCCTCCGGCCCGGTGCCCCGGTCGCCCGTCGTCAGCGCGATCCTGCCATCCGGCATCTCGACCAGACGCGACCCGAACTGCAGACCACCCGGGAAAGCCTCGCCCAGAAACACTGTCGCGAACTCCTCCAGCCGGGTGCCGTCCGCCGCGAGCCGCCCCTTGCCCGCGGCAGTCGCGCCACCGGTCCCGACAGGAGCGGCGAAGCTGAGCCAGACCTCGCGGCTGGTCGCGAAATCTGCCGGAATCATGACGTCGAGAAGGCCGCCCTGACCTTCGGCATAGACCTCGGGCAGGCCCGCGACGGGCTGGGCCGACCCTTCCCGCGCCAGAAGCAGGCGGCCGCCCCGTTCGGTGACCAGAATGGCCCCGTCCGGCAGGATCGCCACTCCCCAGGGTTCGTCCAGACCTTGCAGGACCGGAGAGATCCGCATGGCCCCCGCAGATGTCGCAACGTCACTTCCGGACGCCACAGACGGAAGGATCGTCACGAGCGCCGCAAGCAGGGTTCCCTTCAGCATCTGCGCCTCCATCGAAGAACTGTCGCGGCAGTGCCCGGCCGCAGGTACACGTGGCACAGATAGTGCGCGACTGCAGTCGGTCGAGCCGACAGCGCAAATCGCGTCGACACAGTGTCGCCAAAGGAGGGCTTCCCTTTTCCATTGCGCCACACTACGGTCTGGGCAGGATTTCGATCCAACATGGGAGACATAACCAAATGAAGAAACTACTGCTGGCCGCTTCGGCCTGCGCGCTGATGGCTGGTGCCGTTGCTGCCGAGGAAGTCAAGATCGGCATCCTGATCGGGTTCACTGGCCCCATCGAATCGCTGACCGGTCACATGGCCAATGCAGCGGAGGCCGCGATGGCCGAGGTCAATGCCTCGGGCAAGGCGAAGAACACCTATTCGTCGGTCCGCGGCGACTCCACCTGCACCGATGCGGCGGCTGCAACGGCCGCGGCAGAGCGCATGATCACCGCCGAAGGCGTGAAGGCGATCATCGGCGGCGACTGCTCTGGTGTCACCCGTGCCGTGCTGACCAACGTCGCCATGCCGAACGGCATCGTGATGGTGTCGCCCTCGGCCACCTCGCCCGCGCTGACCTCCGACCCGGACAACGGCCTGTTCTTCCGCACCGCGCCCTCGGATGCGCGCGAAGGCGAAGTGATGGCCGACATCCTGACGGAAAAGGGTGTGAAATCGATTGCGCTGACCTATTCCAACTCGGATTACGGCAAGGGCCTGGCTGAAGCCATCGCCACCGCCTTCACCGCCAAGGGCGGCACCGTGACGATCAACGCAGCCCATGACGATGGCAAGGCCGACTATTCGGCTGAAGTCGCTGCGCTGGCAGCGGCGGGCGGCGATCTGCTGGTGGTGGCGGGCTATCTGGATCAGGGCGGCAAAGGCATCATCCAGGCCGCGCTCGACACCGGCGCCTTCACCACCTTCGGCCTGCCGGGCGGCATGGTGGGCGACAGCCTGCCGGCGGCGATCGGCCCGGCGCTGGACGGATCCTACGGCCAGGTGGCCGGCTCGGATTCCGCGGGTGCCGCGGTTCTGGCGGAAATGGGCAAGGCCAACACCCCGCCCTATGACGCCACGTCGCCCTACACGATGGAAAGCTACGACGCTGCCGCGCTGATCATGCTGGCGATGGAGGCCACCGGCTCGACCGATTCCAATGTGTACAAGGAAAAGATCATGGAAATCGCCAACGGACCGGCCGACGGTTCGGGCGTCAAGATCCTTCCGGGCGAGTTGGGCAAGGCGCTGGAGCTGATCGCTGCGGGCACTGCCATCGACTACGACGGCGCCTCGGGCGTGACCCTGATCGGGCCGGGTGAATCGGCGGGCCGCTATCGCCAGTTCGAGATCAAGGGCGGCAAATACGAGACCGTCCAGTACCGTTGATCCGCCAGGGGTCTGAGACCAGAACGGCACGGCCCGGGCGATGACCCCGGGCCGTTGCACAAGAAAAGGCCCCCCGCCCGCCAGACCGGGATCAAGGAGGAGCCGCGACAGGGGAAGCACATGATCAGGGTCGAAGAGCTGCACAAGCATTTCGGCGGCTTTCACGCCGTTGACGGCGCGACGCTGGAGATCAGGACCGGGTCGATCACCGGGCTGATCGGACCGAACGGGGCCGGAAAGACCACGCTTTTCAACGTGATCGCCGGGCGCTATCCGGCCACCAGCGGCCATGTCTACATGGACGGCGAGGACATCACCGGACTGCCGCCGCATCGGCTCTTTGACAAGGGCCTGCTGCGCACCTTCCAGATTGCGCATGAATTCAGCAGCATGACCGTGCGCGAGAACCTGATGATGGTCCCGGCCCGGCAATCGGGCGAGAAGCTGTGGAACGCGCTCTTCTCACGGGGCCAGGTCGCGGAGGAAGAGGAGCGCATCCGCCGCCGCGCCGACGAGGTGCTGGAGTTCCTGACCATCAGCCATATCGCCGACCAGAAGGCCGGGATGATCTCGGGCGGGCAGAAGAAACTGGTGGAACTGGGGCGCACGATGATGGTCGATGCCAAGATCGTCTTCCTGGACGAGGTGGGGGCAGGCGTGAACCGCACGCTGCTGAACACGATCGGCGATGCGATTGTCCGCCTGAACAAGGAGCGCGGCTATACGTTCTGCGTGATCGAGCATGACATGGATTTCATCGCGCGGCTTTGCGATCCGGTGATCTGCATGGCCGAGGGCAAGGTGCTGGCCGAGGGTACGGTGGACGAGGTCAAGAACGACGAGCGGGTGATCGAGGCCTACCTGGGCCGGGGCCTGAAGAACAAGTTGAAAGAGGAAGCCGCGCATGGCTGAGCCGTTCCTGATCGGCGAGAACATGACCGGCGGCTACGGCGCGGTCGACATTCTGCATGACTGCACGCTGTCGGTCGAGCCAGGCGAGATCGCGGTCATCGTCGGCCCGAACGGGGCAGGCAAGTCGACCGCGATGAAAGCGGTATTCGGCATGTTGAAGCTGCGTCAGGGGTCGGTCCGGCTGGGGGGCGAGGACATCATCGGACTGACCCCGCAGGCGCGCGTCCGCAAGGGCATGGGGTTCGTGCCGCAGACCCACAACATCTTCACCGGCATGACGGTGGCGGAAAACCTGGAAATGGGTGCCTTCATCCGCGCGGACGGGGGCATCCAGACCACGATGGAACAGATCTACGACCTGTTCCCGATCCTGCGCCAGAAGCGCCATCAGAAGGCGGGCGAGCTGTCGGGCGGCCAGCGCCAGCAGGTCGCCGTCGGCCGGGCGCTGATGACCCAGCCGCGCGTCCTGATGCTGGACGAACCGACCGCAGGCGTCAGCCCGATCGTGATGGACGAGCTTTTCGACCGCATCATCGAGATCGCCCGCAGCGGCATTTCCATCCTGATGGTGGAACAGAACGCACGGCAGGCGCTGGAGATCGCCGACAAGGGTTTTGTCCTGGTGCAGGGCCGCAACCGTTACACCGACACCGGGAAGGCCCTGCTTGCCGACCCGGAAGTCCGCAAGTCGTTCCTCGGGGGCTGAGCCATGGATATCCTCAACGCCCTCACGGCTTTCCTGAACTTCATCGTGGTGCCGGGCCTTGCCTACGGCAGCCAGCTGGCGCTGGGGGCCCTTGGGATCACGCTGATCTTCGGTGTCCTGAGGTTCTCCAACTTCGCCCATGGCGATACGATGGCATTCGGCACGGCCTTCGTGATCCTGTTCACCTGGTGGTTCCAGTCGATGGGCATCACGGCTGGCCCCCTGCCGACCGCCCTACTGGCCCTGCCCTTCGGCATCCTTGCGACCATCGCGATGATGCTTGCGACCGACCGGGTGGTCTATCGCTATTACCGGCAGGTTCGCGCCAAGCCGATCATCCTGGTCATCGTGTCCACCGGGGTGATGTTCGTGATGAACGGCCTCGTGCGCATGATCATCGGCACATCGGAACAGAACTTCACCGACGGTGCGCGGATGATGCTGAACCCGCAGGACTTCAAGACCTGGACCGGGCTGGCCGAACCCTTGGCGATCAAGACCACGCAGGCGATCTCGCTGGCGGCCGCGGTGATCTGCTGCGCGCTGCTGTTCTGGTTCCTGCAGAAGACCCGCACCGGCAAATCGATGCGGGCCTATTCCGACAACGAGGATCTGGCGCTGCTGTCGGGCATCAGCCCCGAGCGTGTGGTGATGATCACCTGGATCATTGCAGGCACCCTGGCGACCATCGCGGGGACGCTTTACGGGCTCGACAAGTCCTATCGCGGGGTCGTCTATTTCAGCTTGCTGATGCCGATGTTCGCGGCCGCCATCGTGGGCGGGCTCGGCTCACCGCTTGGCGCGGTTGTCGGCAGCTTCATCGTCGCCTTCTCCGAACTGATCGTGACGAGCGCCTGGAAGAAGATCCTCGGCTATCTCGTTCCGCCCGAATGGCTGGGCGACGGGCTGTATCAGGCGCTGTCGACCGACTACAAGGTCGCGGTCAGCTTCGGTATCCTGATCATCGTTCTCCTTTTCCGCCCGCAGGGCATTTACGGAGGCAAGTGAAATGGCCCGGTATCGCAACCTGTTGCTCTTCGCGGGCGTGGCGCTTCTGTTCATCCTGACCGGAGTGTTCCAAAGCTGGAACCTGTCGCTGAACATCCTGAACCTGGCCCTGCTGTCCTGCATCATGGCCATCGGGGTGAACATCCAGTGGGGTTATGCCGGCCTTTTTTCAACCGGGATCGTCGGGTCGGTGGCCCTTGGCGGGCTGGCCGTTGTGCTGGTCTCGGCCAACCCGGTGCCGGCGGGCTGGGCGGCAGGCGGGCCGCGCATCTTCGGCGCGCTTGCCTTTGGGGCGGCGGCCATCGCCGTTGCGGTCTGGCTGTACAACCGGCTGAAGCCGGGCACCAACCGGGCGCTTGCCCTGGCGCTGTATCTCGTCGTGGCCTTCTTCATCTACCGCTTCATTCTGGATGCCGGTGTCCTGGGGGTCGAGGCGAACAACCCCGCCCAGGCCGGCAACATAGGGGGTCTCGGGCTGAACTCGCTTCTTGCCTGGCCGGTCGGCGCGCTGCTGGCCGCAGCCGCCGCCTGGGTCATCGGCAAGATCGCCCTTGGCCTGCGTGAGGATTACCTGGCCATCGCCACCCTCGGCATCGCCGAGATCATCGTGACCGTCCTGCGCAACGAGGACTGGCTGGCGCGCGGGGTGAAGAACCTGATCGACCTGCCCCGCCCATGGCCGGTGCCGAAGGAAGTCGACCTGCAGGTCAACCCGGCCTTCCTTGACCCGGTGGCCAGCCTGGGACTCGACCCGGTCACCGCCTCGACGATCTTCGTCAAGCTCCTCTATGCGACCATGTTCGGCCTCGTGCTGGTCCTGCTGGTCTGGGGCTGCGAGCGGGCGCTGAACAGCCCCTGGGGCCGTATGGTCCGCGCCATCCGCGACAACGAGATTTCCGCCGCGGCGATGGGCAAGGACGTGAAGTTCCGCCATCTGCAGATCTTCATCATCGGCTCTGCCGTCGTTGGTCTGGCGGGGGCAATGATGACCTCGATGGAGGGGCAGTTGACGCCGCCCTCCTACCTGCCCCTGCGCTTTACCTTCCTGATCTGGGTGATGGTCATCGTCGGCGGGTCGGGCAACAACTGGGGCTCGATCCTGGGCGGCCTGCTGATCGGCTGGCTTTACCTTGCGGTCGAGTTCCTCGGCCCGCAGATGATGCAGATCCTGACCGCCGGGCTGCCTGAGGGGAACCTCAAGGATCACCTGCAGGACACCGCCGCGCAGATGCGGCTGCTGACCCTTGGGGTGGTGCTGCTGGTCGTGCTGCGCTTTGCGCCGAAGGGGCTGATCCCCGAGAAGTGACCGGAGAGCGGCCAGGTGCAATGCCTGGCCGCGACATTCTGTGTCGCAAATTCTCATGACCTGTGCCGCCTGCCCCGGCATGGTGCGCAAAACCTGACAGTGCGGAGAGACTTGCGATGAAGACCCATGCGCGCGTGGTGGTGATCGGGGGCGGCGTCGTCGGTTGCTCGGTGCTTTACCACCTGACCAAGCTCGGCTGGTCCGACGTCATGCTGATCGAACGATCGGAACTGACCAGCGGGTCGACCTGGCACGCGGCGGGCGGGTTTCATACGCTGAACGGCGACACGAATATGGCCGCCCTGCAGGGCTACACGATCCGGCTTTACAAAGAACTTGAGGCGATCACCGGCATGTCCTGCGGCTTGCACCATGTCGGCGGCGTCACACTTGCCGACAACGCGGCCCGGTTCGAGATGCTGAAGGCCGAACGCGCCAAGCATCGCTACATGGGGCTGGATACCGAGATCCTGTCGCCTGCCGAAATCACCAAGCTGACCGACGGTCTGGTCAATGTCGATGGCATTCTTGGCGGGCTTTATGACCCGCTCGACGGCCACCTCGACCCCTCGGGCACGACACACGCCTATGCCAAGGCGGCACGCATGGGTGGGGCCGAGATCGTGCTGCACAACCGGGTGCTGGAGACCAACCCGACCAGGGACGGCTGGGAAGTCGTCACCGAAAAGGGAACCGTCCACTGCGAGCATCTGGTGAACGCGGGCGGATTGTGGGCGCGGGAAATCGGGGCAATGGCGGGGATTTACCTGCCACTGTTGCCGATGGCGCACCAATACCTTGTCACCGACGACATCCCGGAGATCATGGACATCCTGAAATCCGGGCGCGAGTTCCCACATGTGATGGACCCCGGCGGTGAAAGCCCTCTGCATCGGTTTCTATGAAAAGCCCTGCGAGCCCTGGTCGGTCGACGGCACGCCCTGGGACTTCGGGCACGAGCTGCTTAACGAACAGTTCGACAAGATCGAGGATTCGGTGAACTTCGCCTACCGCCGGTTCCCGGTGCTGGAACGGTCCGGCGTCAAGCGGGTGATCCACGGGCCGTTCACCTTCGCCCCCGACGGCAACCCGCTGATCGGTCCGGTGCAGGGCCTGAAGAACTACTGGTCGGCCTGCGCGGTCATGGCAGGCTTCTCCCAGGGCGGCGGCATGGGTCTGGCGCTGGCGCAATGGATGATCGAGGGCGAGGTCGAGCGTGACCCGCGCGGCTTCGACGTGTCGCGCTTCGGGACCTGGACCTCACCCGGCTACACCGTGCCGAAGGTGATCGAGAACTATCAGATGCGGTTTTCGGTCAGCTATCCGAACGAGGAACGCCCCGCCGCGCGCCCCTTCCGCACCACGCCGATGTACGAGGTGATGGACAAGATGAACGCGGTCTGGGGCCAGCAATACGGGCTGGAGGTGGTGAACTACCATGCGCTGCCGGGCGAGCCGCGCTATGAGACGCCGACCTTCAAGCGGTCGAACGCCTGGGAGGCGACGCGTCAGGAAGTCATGGCGGTGCGTGAAGGGGTCGGCATCAACGAAGTGCAGAACTTCGGCAAATATCTGGTCAAGGGTGCCGGCGCGCGGGCCTGGCTGGACCGGATCATGGCGGGCCGAATCCCGCAGCCGGGCCGCCTGTCGCTGACCCCGATGCTGGCGCATTCGGGCAAGATCATCGGCGATTTCACCGTGTCCTGCCTGAGCGAGACCGAGTTCCAGCTGACCGCCAGCTATGGCGCGCAAGGCTGGCATCAGCGATGGTTCGAGCAACATCAAGAACCGGGCGTAACTGTCCAGAACATATCGGATTCCCGGTCCGGCTTCCAGATCGCCGGGCCGAAAGCGCGGGACCTTCTGTCGCGCGTCACCCGGTCGGATGTGTCGGGCCAGGCGTTCAAGTT
>NCDY01000098.1 GCA_002280405.1 Rhodobacterales bacterium 32-66-9
CTATGAACGCGTCCAGTTGCGCGATCTCGTCGTCATCAAATCCAGCGGAAAGCGCGAGGATTTCGACCGTTCGAAACTGGAACGCTCGATCCGCATCGCGCTGCAGAAGCGCCCGATCGACCCGGAACGCATCGACCAGATGATCTCGGGCATCGTGCGGCGGCTGGAAAGCCTTGGCGACACCGACATCCAGTCCAAGCAGATCGGCGAGATCGTGATGGAAAGCCTCGCCCGGATCGACACCGTCGCCTACGTGCGCTTCGCCAGCGTTTACAAGAACTTCCAGACCGCCGACGACTTTGACGGCTTCGTCTCCGAACTTCGGCCCGGAGCCGCCGGGGAAGAGTGACCGACGCCTCCCAAGACGGGCACCACATGGCCCACGCCCTGCGCCTTGCCGCGCGGGGCCTGGGCAATGTCTGGCCCAACCCCGCGGTTGGCTGCGTCCTGGTCAAGGATGGCAGCGTCGTCGGACGCGGCTGGACGCAGCCGGGCGGACGGCCCCACGCCGAGGTCCGCGCCCTGCAACAAGCCGGTCCCCGCGCCAAAGGCGCCACCGCCTACGTCACCCTCGAACCCTGCGCCCACCACGGCGTGACCCCGCCCTGCGCCGGGGCGCTGATCGCGGCCAGGGTTGCCCGCGCTGTCACCGCGCTGACCGACCCCGACCCCCGGGTTTCGGGCAAGGGGCACGCGATGCTGCGGCAGGCGGGCATCGCCGTGACCGAGGGGTGGCTTGCACCGGAGGCCACCCGCCTGAATGCCGGGTTCCTGAAACGGATGACGCAGGGCCTGCCCTTCGTGACGCTGAAACTGGCCGCCACACTGGACGGTCGGATCGCCACGGCCGCAGGCGAAAGCCGCTGGATCACCGGGCCGGACGCGCGCCGCAAGGTCCACGCCCTGCGGATGGCCCATGATGCGGTCATGGTCGGCTCGGGGACCGCACTGGCGGATGATCCCGACCTGACCGTCCGCGACCTTGGTGCCCGACACCAGCCCGTCCGCATCCTGCTTGACCGCGGCCTGACCAATGCGGCCGACAGCCGGCTTGGCCGGACTGCGGGGCACAGCCCGGTCTGGCTGGTGCATGGCCCGGCGGCGGGCACGGCCGCGCGCGACGGCTGGACAAGGACCGGGGCCACGCTGATCGAGGTCCCCGAGGCAGGGGGCCATCTCGACCTTGCAGCCGCGTTGCAGGCGCTGCCGGCACGCGGCCTTACCCGCATCCTGTGCGAAGGCGGCGGCACGCTTGGCGCGGCCCTGATCCGGGCCGGGCTGATCGACGATCTGGCGCTTTTCACCGGCGCGGCGCTGATCGGCGCCGACGGCCATCCCGCACTTGGCCCGTTGCATCTGGCCGCGTTGCAGGCGGCCCCGCGCCCGATCCTGGTCGAGACACTGAGCCTCGGGCCCGATCTCTATTCCCTGTGGCAGATGCCGGCGCGCGGCTGACGGCTCATCGCGGCAGCTTTGCAGCCTCGACCGGGGCCACGGTATCGGTCGCGTCAAGCACCTCTTCGACCGCGCGGTCGACGGCCAGCAGGCAGGGCTGGCAGATATCGTAGGTCACATGCGTCGGGTGCCGCTCGCCAATCTCCTCGCAGCGCGTCCAGTCGGAGTCACCATCGAACCTGACATTGCCGCAGAACGAACACTTGGTATCCCGCGCCGCCGAATCATAGTGCCAGCGGTTCAGGGGCGGCGAGAAATGCCAGGCATCGCGCAGATCATGCACCATCAGCGCCCGCCCCTCCTTCATCGGCTGGATGGTCATCAGGAACTTCCGCGCCATGCCTGGGGAATCGCACCGATACTCCAGCCGCAGCGTGCGTCTGTGCTTCAGCACCGCATCGATCATCCTGGCCGTTGCGGCCCGGGTGTCCTCGCCAGCAATCTGCGACATGACCGAAGTCGACAGAACCTTGTTTGAAATCGCGCCGTTCGCGCCCCCGCTGAGCGCAAACTCATCCCATTCGCCGCCGACCCACAGCACGCGATATTCGCTGTCTACCACGGCGTAGACCTGCTGGAACTTCACTGCACTCGCCCTCCCCAGCGTCGTCAGCAAAAGGGAAGTTAGCACAGTTGTGCAAGAAATCGCGTCCGAAGTTTACACTTGCCGCAGGTTTCTTCGGGCGCCGGAGTTCTAGTGTCAACGCAAGCTGACAACTTCTCCCGGCCGTGCGGGCAGAACCATGGTGCGGACCGTCGTGGCAATGTCGCCCGCCGCGAGGCCCGCCCAGGCATACATCTGGTTCGGGCTTGCCTGATCGATGAACCTGTCCGGCAGCGTCATCGTCCGCACTGCGCCCCGCCGGTCCAAGGCTCCGCTTGCCGCCAGGTGATGCAGGACCAAGGCCCCGAACCCGCCGGTTGATCCCTGTTCAAGGGTGACCAGGCAGCGATGATGCCGATAGAGCTGGTCGATCAGCGCGGTGTCCAGCGGCTTGGCAAAGCGGGCATCGGCCACGGTGACAGACAGGCCCTCTGCCTCCAGGATCGTAGCGGCGGCCAGGGCTTCGCCGAGATGCGCCCCGAAGGACAGCAGCGCCACGTCGCTGCCGTCGCGCAGGACACGGCCCTTGCCGATGGCGAGCGCCCGGCCGCGGTCCGGCATCGGAACCCCCATCCCCTCGCCGCGCGGATAGCGCAGCGCGATGGGGCCGTCGTCGTGACCGGCAGCGGTGGTCATCATATGGACCAGTTCCGCCTCGTCGCCCGCGGCCATCACCGTCATGTTCGGCAGGTTCGCCAGGAACATGATGTCGAAGGCCCCGGCATGGGTGGCACCGTCCTGGCCGACCAGCCCGGCGCGGTCGATCGCAAAGCGGACGGGCAGGTTCTGCAAGGCGACATCATGCACGATCTGGTCATAGCCGCGCTGCAGGAAGCTGGAATAGATCGCACAGAAGGGCCGCATGCCTCCGGCCGCCAACCCCGCCGCGAAGGTCACGCCGTGCTGCTCGGCGATCCCGACATCGAAGACGCGCGCGGGAAAACGTTTCTGCATCACGTCAAGCCCCGTGCCCCCCGGCATCGCCGCAGTGATCGCCACGATGCGCGGATCACGCGCGGCCTCGTCGGTCAGGCACTGGCCGAAGACCGCCGTGTAGTTCGGCGCATTGGCGGGCGTCTTGAACTGCTTGCCCGTCGAAATGTCGAACCTGGAGACGCCATGATACTTGTCATCCGCCCCTTCCGCCGGGCCATAGCCGCAGCCCTTCTTCGTCACCACATGCAACAGCACCGGCCCTTCGGCATGGGCACGCATCGAGCGCAGCGCATGCAAGAGCATCGGCACATCATGGCCGTTCACCGGGCCGAAATAGGCGAACCCCAGCTTTTCGAACAGGGTGACACCGCCAGGGCGATCGCTGACCATCTCCCGCGCCCGCCGCGCGCCTTCGCGAATGGGCGCGGGCAGGTGATCCTCCAGCCCCTCGGCAATCGCCTTCAGGGTGGCCAGCGGCCCTTTGCCGGCAATCGAGTTCAGATAGGTCTGCATTGCCCCGACCGGCGGGGCGATGGACATGTCGTTGTCGTTCAGGACCACGAACAGCCGCTTGCCCAGATGTCCCGCATGGTTCATCGCCTCATAGGCCATTCCCGCGGTGATCGCGCCGTCGCCGATGACGGCAACGGTGTCGCCGACCGCCTGCCCCATCTCGCGCGCCATGGCGAAGCCGAGGGCCGCGCTGATCGAGGTCGAGCTGTGCGCCGCGCCGAAGGGGTCGTACTCGCTTTCCGACCGCTTGGTGAAGCCGCTGAGGCCCTCGGCCTGGCGCAAGGTCAGCATCCGGTCGCGCCGCCCGGTCAGGATCTTGTGGGGATAGCACTGGTGGCCGACGTCCCAGATCAGCTTGTCGCGCGGCGTGTCGAAAACGGCATGCAGCGCCACTGTCAGTTCGACCACCCCCAGCGAAGACCCCAGATGCCCGCCGGTCTGACTGACCACCTCGATCACCTCGCGACGCAGCTCGTCGGCCAACTGGGCGAGGTCGCGGTCCGGCAAGGCCCGCAGGTCCGCCGGGCTTGCGACCCGGTCAAGCATCGGCTTGCAGGAGATCGGATTGCACTCGTGGGCGGTCATGGTTTGCTCCTTTCGGGCAAAGGGTGCCGTGTGGGGTTTGGCCACACGGCACAAGTGCCTGTCGTCCGACAGGAAGGGAACCGGGGCCCGCAGGTCCCGCATCCGGCGCCGTGGAAGGGCCGGATCAGGGCACGCGGGCCACGAGGGTCACCCCCCCGCGGCCCGCGCATTCTCAAGTCAGCGCATGACCCTTTTCCGCCAGCGGCGCGTCAAGCGCGCCATAGGGCGACGGGGTCTGGCGGCTTTCCTCGGGCAGAAGAAGCCCGATCAGGTAGATCGCCCAGACGAAAAGGACGATGACGGCAAGGAAGGCGGCAGCGTAGGCGGCCCCCTTCAGCATCTGGCCCAGTCCCCAGAACGCCAGGCGGGTCTGCCGGGTTTCCTCGAAGAAATCGTTCGGCATGATGACCTCCTTAGTTGAGCGGCGCGTAGCCGTGTTCCTGTGCCCAGACATACCAGTTGTCGACCACGGTCCCGGTCAGAAGGATGCCGATCCCGCCGGTCAGCGTGACCAGCACCGCAAACCACCAGGCCCAACGGTGGATCCCTTCCATCGTGGCGTTGAACCCCATGGTCCAGCGCCAGAAGAGGGCCGCGCGTTCCGAGGCCGTTCCCCGGTCGACGATCTGCTCCAGCTCCCGATCGCCGCCGAAGCGGGATACGGCCAGGATCGTCGCCCCGTGCATCGCAAACAGAAGCGCCGAGCCATAAAGGAACACGATCGAAAGCGCGTGGAACGGGTTGTAGAACAGGTTGCCGTATTGCAGAGAGAAGTTGTTGGTCCAGTCCAGGTGGCTGAAGATGCCGTAGGGGACGGCTTGGCTCCAGCTGCCCATCAGGATCGGCCGGAAAAGACCCAGCACCAGGAACAGCCAGATCGCGGATGCGAAGGCCCAGCACACATGTTTGCCCATCCCGAGCGCCTGCGCCCTGAGATAGGTGCGCACCCACCAGGCACAGACGCTGACCAGCAGGAAGAAGCTTGCGATGATCCACACGCCCCCCTCTGCCAGGGGCGCGAAACCAAGGCCGTATTCCTCGGCCGGGGGCTCCAGGCTGAACCAGAAGAGGTCGCGCAGGAAGACCGCAGGGTTGAAGCCGGCCTGATACCAGAACCACATGCCGACGGTGAAGAACCATGCCAGCCCCGAGGCCAGCGAGATGACCCCCATCGTCCCGAGGTAGATCGGACCCAACTGGGCGTTGCCGAACCATCCCGCGAGAGTGGAGAAACTTGCACCCCGGCTGCGGTTGGACAGTTCGACCCCCTCGGTCATCCCCATTTCCGGGGCACCGCGGACCTGCACTTGCGTGAAGATGTTCTGATACTCAGCCATTTACGCCTCCCGGGATTCCCGCCCACCAGGGCAGTTGCAGCCACCAGTCCCACCAGACGACCCATTGATCGAACCAGATCGTGCCAGAGATGACGATGCAGACCGCCGACCAGAAACCGGCGTTGAGCGCCAGCAGAAGGCCCAGGCGGTGGATGCCCAGGGTGCCGACCGAATACCCGATCAGGTCGCGGAAATAGGTATCCTCGTGGTCGGGGGTGCGCATTTCGCGGCCCTTCTCGGGGTTCGCCGCCGACAGGATCAGCGCCCCGTGCAGCGCCAGCGCCAGCGCCGTGGTGAAAAAGAAGCTCACCGCAAGCATGTGCGCTGGGTTGTACTGGAAGTTGCCGTAGGTATAGCCGGTGTTGGATACCCAATCGAGATGCGACCAGATGCCATAGGGAAAGGCATAGCCCCAGGCCCCCATCAGCACCGGCCGGATGACGACCAGCGTCAAATAGGCGAAGATCGCCACACCGAAGGCGACGGGCACATGATAGCCCATGCCCAGCTTGCGGCAGATTTCCACCTCGCGCAGCGCCCAGGTCACGAAAGCCCCGATGGCGCAGATCGTGATGATCTGCCACAAGCCGCCCTCGCGCAGCGGGGCCATCGCCAGCCCCATTTCCACCGGCGGCGGATTGATCGAGATCAGCCACGGGTTCCAGGTGCCCTGCAGGACGGCCCCGTACAGGATCAGCAGGGTGCCAAGCGCCGCAAAGAAAAACGTCAGGACGCCGAAGAAGCCGACGTAGAACGGGCCGACCCAGAAGTCGAACAGGTTGCCGCCGATCAGCGTGCCCCCCGGTACGCGGTATTTTCGTTCGAAGCTGAGCAGTGCCATGCTTCCCTCTCCGTGTTTTTCCGGTCAGTGCCGCCCTCGGGCGCAGTGGACGGGCCGGACATGTGAACGACGCTGGTTGTCGCGGGCGGCGAAACACGAGGTGCTGCCGCCCGTGACGATCGGTCAGGCCTATTGGGTCGCGGCAGGCGCAGCGTAGTTATACTTGGCGGCTGCGATGTCGAACCAGTTGTAGGCCGGCGTGCTGAGCAGCACGAGGTGGATCATGGCCGCCAGCAGGAACAGGAACACGCCCTGTGCCACGAAGACGCGACGAGGATCGAAGATGAGCCAGATCTTGTAGAATTTGGACATTTCTCGTTCCTCCTCAGAACCAAGGGCGCCAGATGTAGACCGCCAGATGAGCGACGACGGCGATGGCCACGAAAAGCCAAAGCCCGCTCATGTAGACGGAGTGCAGTTCTTGCGCCTGCTCGTCGGTGAGACCTGTGAAACTCAGGTCGGATCTATCAGCCATTCTATCCTCCGGATTGGCAGACTGACGCCGCATCCCCTGCGGCCGGGTTCACGAAGCAGCGTCATGCTGCACCGTGGGGTCCGGAAGGGCCGGGGTTTCCCCCGCCCCTCCCGAAGGCTTCACCGGACGGGCGGGCGCACCGCGTCGGGTCTGCGTTTCCACCTTTTCAGGGGCGGAAGATCGAGGGCGTGATCTCCTCGGCATCGCGAAGCGCGCGGGCCAAGGGACCCTGAGCCGGAAGGCTGAGATGGCGGACCGCCGAGGCCAGCCAGACCAGGCACTGGACCGGCAGCGCGAAGATCAGGATCAGCACGAAATAGGTGGCATACTCGGCCTTCGGCGTGCGCTTCGGCGGTGCCGCCCCGTACCGGACATGGCTGATATAGCTCTGGTCGCTCATGCGTTTCCTCCCCTTTCAGGCCCGTCGGGTCGTGTGCCCGACAACGTTTCGACGAATTCCAGGACAACACGCTCGGCCCCGTGGTCGAGCGCGGCCTTTTCGGCCGCATCGCGCAAGGATCGCGCGGCGGAAATGCGGGTCAGCACCGGGTGCTGTTGCAGGATGCGGTCAAGCGCCAGTTGAGCGTCCGCATCCCAAGGCATGTCGCGGCGCAGCGTCGTGGGCGTCGCCGCCGCGCTGTCCATTTCGCTGCCCAGCGGCAGGATGTGGAACAGCGCGTCGAACAACCCGTTGCAGACCTCCTGCAACAGGTAGACCGCCCCCGCATAGCCCATGAACGGCGTTCCCGTGGCGCGGCGGATCGCAGCGCCGGGGAAGCTGGCGGGGATGAAACTTGGAGCAGGTCCATGCCCGCCTTTCAGTTCCGCCAGATACATCTTTTCGTTGATCGACCCCATCACGATCAGCGGCCGGTGCTGTTTCAGCAGCGCCCGCACGCCCTCGTTGTTGGTCTTCTGACCGGCATGCCGTGGCACCGCAAAGGCGCAAGGCAGGCCAAGATCGTCTTCCAGATACTTGCGGATGCCGCGCGTATAGGTCTCGTTCGCGACGATGGCGAAGCTCGCGGTGGCGAAGAAGTCCTGAGTGACGGACCGCCAGAGGTCCCACAGCGGTTTCAGCGTCGAATGCTTCTCCCGCTCGATGAACGGCTCGGGGTCCAGCCCCAGCAT
>NCDY01000099.1 GCA_002280405.1 Rhodobacterales bacterium 32-66-9
GGGCAACTTCTTCACCGTGCGGGATTTGCTGGATCAGGGCGTACCAGGTGAGGTGATCCGGTTGGTCTTCCTGATGACGCATTACCGCAGCCCGATGGACTGGACGGCCGAGAAGGCGCGGCAGGCTGAGGCGACGTTGCGGAAGTGGCGGGCGGCGACGGCGTCAGTTGCGGCTTCGGAGCCGCTGCCGGGAGTGATGGAGGCGCTAGCTGATGATTTGAACACGGCTGGTGCCCTTGCGGCGCTGCACGCTGCGGCGGCCGAGGGGAATTGGGCGGGGGTGAAGGCATCGGCCGCTTTGCTCGGGCTGCTGGAAGATCATTTGGGCGAGTGGTCTCGTACAGCTAGCGGTAGTCCCGAAGTGCATCGCCTTGTCACGAGCATTCTGGAAAAATGGATTGCTGCACGCAACCGAAAGGATTTCGTGCTTGCTGACAGGATCCGCGACAAAGCAGCCGAGTATGGTCTTCGGCTTTGGATCGAACCTGGCAACAATCCGATGTCCCTAACTCGGTATCCGGCCAACGTGTCTGAAGCGACAAAGCAAGCAGAATTGATGAGTTTGCTGGAGTCGCTCCAGTGACCGCCCGCGCCAAATTTCTTCGAAGAAATTTGCCAAAATCCTTCGAAGGATTTTGCCCCCCCGCGCCGACAATGGTTAAATCCACCCTAACGCCCACAGCCAACCACTTGAAATCGCGCACCAAAAAATCTGCCTACGCGCGGGCACGCCGCTGACCAGCGAGCGTCTCTACCTCTTCGACACCACCCTGCGCGACGGCCAGCAGACCCAGGGCGTCCAGTTTTCCGTGGCCGAGAAACACCAGATCGCCCAGGCCCTCGACCGGCTTGGCGTCGATTATATCGAGGGCGGCTGGCCGGGTGCGAACCCGACCGACAGCGACTTCTTCGCCGCCCCCCCGCAGACAAAGGCCACCCTGACCGCCTTCGGCATGACCCGCCGCGTCGGTCGGTCGGCCGAGAATGACGACGTCCTCGCCGCCGTCCTGAACGCGGGAACCCCCGCCGTCTGCCTCGTCGGCAAGACCCATGACTTCCACGTCACCACCGCCCTCAATGTCACGCTCGACGAGAACCGCGAGGCCATCGCCTCCTCCATCCGCCACCTCGTCGCCAAGCACCGCGAGGCCCTGTTCGATGCCGAGCATTTCTTCGACGGCTACCGTGCCAATCCCGGCTATGCCCTGACCTGTCTGCACGCCGCCCTCGACGCGGGCGCGCGGTGGGTCGTGCTTTGCGACACCAACGGCGGCACGCTGCCGGCCGAAGTGGGCCGCGTCACCGCCGAGGTGATCGCGGCGGGCATCCCGGGTGACCGGCTTGGCATCCATTGCCATGACGACACGGGGAACGCGGTCGCGAACTCGCTTGCGGCAGTGGAGGCAGGTGCGCGCCAGATCCAAGGGACGCTGAACGGCCTTGGCGAACGCTGCGGCAACGCCAACCTCACGACGCTGATCCCGACGCTGCTGCTCAAGGCCCCCTATGCCGGCCGGTTCGAGACCGGGGTCACTCGGGAGGCTTTGGCGGGCCTTCTGAAGACCAGCCGCATGCTCGACGATATCCTGAACCGGGTGCCGCTGCGGTCGGCGCCTTACGTCGGGGCCTCGGCCTTTGCGCACAAGGCGGGCCTCCATGCCAGCGCGATCCTGAAAGACCCCGCGACCTACGAACACATCGACCCGGCCCTGATCGGCAATGAACGCGTGATTCCGATGTCGAACCAGGCCGGGCAGTCGAACCTGCGCGCCCGGCTTGAGGCGGCGGGAATCGTGGTCGACCCGAAGGACCCGCGCCTTGGCCGGATCATCGAGGTGGTGAAGGACCGCGAGGATCAGGGCTATGCCTATGACGGCGCGCAAGCCAGTTTCGAGCTGGTCGCGCGGCGGGAACTGAGCCTATGCCCGGAGTTCTTCGAGGTCAAGCGGTATCGGGTTACGGTGGAGCGGCGGAAGAACAAGTATGACCGGATGATCAGCCTGTCGGAGGCCGTGGTGGTGGTCAAGATCGGCGACCGCAAGATGATGTCGGTCAGCGACAGCATGGATGAGGCCGGGTCGGACCGCGGGCCGGTCAACGCGCTGGCCAAGGCGCTGGCCAAGGACCTGGGCCCCTATCAGGCCTGCATCGACGACATGAAGCTGGTGGATTTCAAGGTCCGCATCACCAATGGCGGGACCGAGGCGGTGACGCGGGTGATCATCGACAGCGAGGACGGGCAGGGCCGGCGCTGGTCGACCGTCGGCGTCAGCGCCAACATCGTCGATGCCAGCTTCGAGGCGCTGCTCGATGCGATCCAGTGGAAACTGATCCGCGATTTCGGCGCGCCGTCATGAGCATCGCCGCCTGCGCGGAGCTGGTCCGTCGGGGCGATCCCGACCGGTTCCTGGCAGTGATGGCGGCCCCGGTCGCCGCCAGGACGCAGCTTTTCCCGCTTTTCGCCTTCAACCTGGAGGTGGCCCGCGCGCCATGGGTGACGGAGGAGCCCCTCATCGCCGAGATGCGCCTGCAATGGTGGCGCGACGTGGTCGCGAACGCGGCCTCCGGGGCGGCACGGGCGCATGAGGTGGCCGGGCCGCTGCATGATCTGATCCGCGACTTCGGGCTGCCGGTCGCGGTCCTGGATCGCCTGATCGCCGCGCGCCGTCGGGACATTCTGCGCGATCCGGCGGACGGGACGGCGGGCCTGACGGCCTATCTCGAGGACACGGGTGGCGGGCTGCTGTGGCTTGCCGCACGGGCCCTTGGCGCGCCGGACCGGGCGGAATCGGCGATCCGGTCCTATGGTTGGGCTACGGCTTCGGCGGGGTATCTGCGTGCGGTTCCGGAACTTGCCGCGCGTGGCCGGCAGCCCGTGCCCGCGGAGATGAAAACGGCTGACCTGGCGCGACTCGGGCTGGAACGGCTGGCCGCTGCGCGCCGGGCGCGCAGGACGGTCCCGAAAGAGGTCTTTCCTGCCCTCTTGCCCGGATGGCAGACGGAAAGGCTTTTGCATCAGGCGCTTGCCGGAAATCCTGCGCCAGGGTTATCCGAATTTCAGCGCCGCGGGCTGCTGCTGTGGCAGGCGTTTTCCGGGCGCTGGTAGCGACCGTTTGTGCCGCTGCGGCGGTTTCCCGCCGCGCGGCACGCTCCGCGACGGGTGCCGGGCTTGGCGAAGCCGGGCGTCGGTCAGGCCCGGCTGTCCTGCGGACGCAGCCAGAGCCAGATAAGCGCGCCTCCGGCCAGGATCAGGAAGGGCAGCATGGCGAGGTTCACCATCTGCCAGCCCGCCTGGACCGATCCGCCCGAACAGTTCATCAGACCGCCGGATGAAAACGAGGCCAGCGTGACCCCGCCAAAGACCACAAGGTCGTTCAGGCCTTGCAACCGGCCGCGTTCCTCGGGCCGCTGCGCCGAGGTGAGCATGGTCGTCGCGCCGATGAAGGCGAAGTTCCAGCCAAGACCCAGCAGGATCAGCGCGATGAAGAAATTCTCCAGCTGCACGCCTGCCATGGCCACCGCCCCTGCCGCGGCAAGAATCGTCAGTCCGACAGCGATGATCCGTTCGGCGCCGAACCGGGCGATCAGGTGGCCGGTGAAGAAGGACGGCGCATACATCGCCAGCACATGCGCGGTCACCACATCCGCCGCCTTGCCCTTGTCGAAGCCGCCGCCAACCACCGCCAGCGGCGAGGAGGTCATCACCAGGTTCATCAGCGCGTAGCTGACAGTGGCGCAGATCATCGCGACGAGAACGATCGGATTGCGGATCAGCGCGACCCGGCTGCGACCGGCGGGGCTGCCGGCCGCTGGTGGTTGCGGCCTGGGGATATCGAGGGCCAGGAACAGGAGCGCGCCGAAGAGGTTCAGAAGGATCACCGCAAGGTAGGATCCGAGGAACGGGACCGCCAACTCGTCGGCGGTGACCTTCACCAGTTGCGGCCCGACGATGGCAGAGAGAAGGCCGCCGGCCATGACCCAGCTGATCGCCTTGGGGCGGAAGGACTCGGAAGCGGTGTCGACGGCAGCGAACCGGTAGAACCCGTTTGCGGACATGTAGACGCCGGAAAACAGCGCCCCGATGCAGAAGATCAGGAAGCTGCCGGTCGACAGTCCATAGGCCCCGGTCGCGGCACCGATGGCCCCTCCGGCCGCGCCGAAGAAGAACCCGGCGCGGCGGCCGAACCGCTGCATCAGCATGGAAAGCGGCGTGGCCGTCAGCATCGAACCGATCACCATCAGCGTGATCGGCAGCGTGGCCCAGCATTTGTTCGGCGCGAGGCTCGAACCGGCAAGCCCGGCGATGGTGAAGATCATCGGCAGTTGCGCGCCAAGCACGGCCTGGGCTGCGACCAGGACAACGACGTTGCGGCGGGCGAGGGCATCGGAGCTCATCCGGTATCGGTAGAACTGCCCGACAGGAACGGCAAGCGGAAAGGGGCGGTTGCGTCCTGCGGGCACATCTGGGAACAACAGGGCATGGTGGGACGGATCATCCAGTCGCCGGAATGCGTGGCCGAAGGTCCGCGCTGTTGCGGGCGATTGTCGGGCAGCAGGTGTCGGTCGCCTCGGCCCGGGCGATCTGGGCCCGTCTGGAAGCGGCGGGGCTGACCGAAACGGATGCCATGGCAGCGGCCACGGATGACGCGCTTCGGGCTGCGGGGCTGAGCCGCCAGAAAGCGCGCTACGGGCGGGCGCTGGCGCAGGCCGGGATTGATTTCAAAGGCTTGCGCGACGTTCCTGACGCAGAGGTCGTCAGGACGCTTGTCGCTGTCCCGGGGATCGGAGTCTGGACTGCCGAAATCTACGCGATGTTCGCCCTTGGTCGGGCGGATGTCTTTGCGCCCGGCGACCTGGCCTTGCAGGAAGCCGTGCGGATGCTGTTCGCTCTGCAGGCGCGGCCCTTGGAAGCGGCGCTGCGGGCGCTGGCGGAGGCCTGGTCGCCCTGGCGGTCGGTTGCGGCGCGCATCCTTTGGGCCTACTACCGGGTGGCAAAGGAACGGGACGGGGTGATGTGATGCGCGAGTTGCGGTTCGGGCGGAAAGCTGCGGCGCAGGGGACGGCGACCTCGCTGATCGTCTTTCTGCATGGTTATGGCGCGGATGGCGCCGATCTTCTGGGACTGGCCGACGTTCTGGCGCAGCACCTGCCGGGTGCAGCCTTCGTCGCCCCCGATGCGCCTGAACGCTGCGCGGGCGGCGGGTTCGGCTACCAGTGGTTCCCGATTCCGCGCTTTGACGGATCGACGGATGCGGAACGTGACGCGGGAATCGGCAATGCCGTCCGGGACCTGAACGGGTTTCTTGCAGCGCGCCTGCGGGACGAGGCGCTGGCGGATGACCGCCTTGCCCTGGTCGGCTTCAGTCAGGGCGCGATGATGAGCCTGGAAATCGCCCCGCGGCGCGACCGGGCGATGGCGGCGGTAGTCGCGATCTCGGGGCGGTTGATGCGACCCGAGGCCCTGGCGGCCGAGGCCGTGGTCAAGCCTCCGGTCCTGCTGATCCATGGCGATCAGGATCCGGTGGTGCCGTTCGATGAAATGGCGCGGGCGGGGGATGCGCTGGTCGCCGCGGGGTTCCAGACCTTCGGCCATGTGATGCAGGGCACCGGCCACGGCATAGCGCCGGACGGCCTGGGCGCGGCCCTGCAATTCCTGCAGGAACGTTTGGGTTGATCCGGGAATGGCTGAGGGTCAGGACTGGGCGGTCAGATAGGCCGCGCAGCCGGTCAGCGCGGCATAGTCGTCCTCTACCACCGTGACCGAAAAGTCCCTCTGCAAGAGATCGACCCGCCGCGCCTCGCGAAAGGACCGCTCCAGCCCGAAGGCCGGGAAATGCGGGGTCATCGCCCGGGCCATCCCGCCGATCAGGTAGATCCCGCCATAGGGCAGGTGGATCAGCGCCAGATCGGCCAGCATCTGGCCCAGGATATGCACATAGAGCCGCGCGGCGTGGGCGGCGATCTGGTCACCGGCTTGCAGCGCCGACAGAACCTCGGCCGAGGTCAGGCTGGCGGGATGGCCGGCGCAGCAAGCGGCAAAGCCATGCAGATTGGCCAGACCGCGACCGGCCAGCACTTCCTCGACCCCGGCATGGGGTGCCTCGCCCTCGGCGCGCAGCCGTGCTTCGATGAAGCGGATCAGCTGGAAATCCTCTTCGCTGCGCACCGGCATGTTGACATGGCCGCATTCCGACGGCGGAACGGCGCGGCCCCGCGGCAGGGGATGGACCGGGGCGGCATTGACCCCGGTGCCCAGGCCGACGACCAGCATCGATGCCCCGGGCTTGACCGGCCCGGGCAGAACCGTGCGCAGGTTGGCGGCCGGGATATGGCCCAGAGCCTGACCCTGGGCCTGCAGGTCATTCAGGATCGCGACTTTCCCCGCGCCGGTCGCGCCCGAAAGCTTTGCCGCGTCCATCACCCAGGCGAGGTTGGTCATCGTCGCGACGCCGTCCTGCACCGGACCGGCTGCTGCAACGCAGACACCCGAGACAACGGCCCCCGTCGCTGCCAGGTAATCGCGCAGGACATGGGCGATATCCTGGCCGCGCGCCTGATATTCGGCATTGGGATAGCGCCGGATCGACTCGAGCCGGACCGCCGGGCCATCGGCAAGCGCCACCCGGGTGTTCGTGCCGCCGATGTCGGCAAGGAGCGAAAGGGTCATCAGCGCAAGGGTCCCGTGTTGGACAAAGGATTTTTCCGGCACGCCTGATACGGTGAAAACCGTGGGGGCGCCAGCCAGTTCAAAGGGCTTCGGGATGACGACTCGCCGATGCCGCGGCCGGGGGCAACTGTCATCGGTCCGGGGCCGGTCCGGTCGACCGGCCGAGGATCAGCTCTGCTTCCAGAAGCTGTTCGACAGGTCCCGCGTCGGGGTGGGCAATCCGGTGGAGCAGCATTTCTGCAACCAGCCGTCCGGCTTCGCGCACCGAGGATCGCATGGCGGTGAAGATCGGGCGCTCCTCACCGTTCTTCATGTAGCTGAGATCGTCGTCGAAAATGACGACCGAGACGTCCTGGCCAAGCCTGAGGCCCGCGCCTTCGATGGCGCGCCGCACGCCCATGCCGGACAGCATCGACGCCGCGACGAAGGCGGTCGGCGGGTCAGCCAGGGCCAGCATCGTCCGAGCGGCGCGAAATCCGGCAACCTCGGTCATCTCGCCGGAGGCCATGAGGGCCGCATCGGACGCGACCTTCCGGGCGGCAAGCGCATCGAGATAGCCTCGGCGCCGACGGATCGCGAAGTCCATGAACTCCAGTCCGTTGACCAGCGCGATGCGGCGGTGGCCGAGGTCGAGAAGATGCCCGGTCGCCTGCTGGATCGCCCGCCGGTTGTTCACGTCCAGCCAGGAATACGGCCCGGTCGCACCCGTCGCGCGGCCATGCACCACGAAGGGCAGGCCGATTTCACGCAGCAACGGAATGCGCGGGTCGTTTTCGCGGGGGCCGTGGACGATCACCCCGTCGACGCTGCCCTTTACGCGCAGGTTGCGGTAGGTCTGCGCCTCGTCCTCGTCACGGACGACGGACAACAGCATGTCATAGTCGTTCCGGCTGTAGGTCTCGCCCGCGCCGGCGATGAAATCGGCGAAGACGGGGTTCACGATCTCGTGCCGGTTGGCGATCGCTATGACGTGTCCGACCGCCATGGCGCGTCCCGTGGCCAGCCGGATGGCGCGGGAATTCGGATGATAGTTGTGTTCCTTGGCCGCTGCCATGACCCGTTCGCGGGTCGCCTCGTTCACCTCGGGATATCCGTTCAGCGCCCGCGACACCGTGGTCGGCGACAGGTTCAGCCGATGGGCGAGATCCTTCAGGTTCATGGTGGCAGAGCACTCAATGCGGTTTGAACGCGCCCGACCTTAACGGCCCGCCCGATGTCCGTCAAAGGCAAACGGCCGCGCCGGCCAGAGGCACATCAGGGCCAGGCGACCCTGCCACAACAGGCTGAGCCCGCTTGCCAGCACCACGGGCACCCAAAAGCGTCAGCCGTGGCGTCGGGACAAGCGTTTCGGTGGCACGCGGTTCACGCCCATGATCAAGCGCCCGCAGAGCTTTCGCTGCGGTTGACGCCGACAAGAGCGGATGCCGCGAACTTGCCGGGGTCCCGTCTTTTTTTGGAAGAACGCATGTCCGGCGCGGCGGCGGCTGGCGAAGCGGTGCCGCAAACCGACCTTGGGGCCGGGCGATGCGGACTGCGCCCCGGATCCGGCCAGGCCTTGCCGTCAGGCGCAAGCGGGGGCAGTGTTACCCGAAACGGGAGGGGCTGATGGTCACTGTGACAGACGAGATGGTCGAAACCTACCAGCGCGACGGAGTGGTGCTGGTCAGGGGGCTTTGGGCCGACTGGGTCGCGATGCTGCAGGCTGGCATCGCCCGCAACATGGCGCAGCCGACGCACCAGATGGCCACGCTGAAACCCGGAGAGCCGGGGAGTTTCTTCGACGACTACTGCAACTGGACCAGGGTGCCCGAATTCGCTGCGGTGATCCGGCAGTCGCCGGCGGCCGAAGTTGCCGCGCGGCTCATGCGGTCCGAAACCGTGCAGCTGTTCCATGACCATGTTCTGGTCAAGGAACCGGGCACGACGAAGCCCACGCCCTGGCACACCGACGGGCCATACTATTTCGTCGAGGGCCGCCAGACCATCAGCTTCTGGTCGCCGCTTGACCCGGTGAAGGAGGCCAGCTTGCGCTGCGTCGCAGGAAGCCATCTGTGGCAGAAGGATGTGCTGCCGACGCGGTGGCTGGCCGAAACCAACTTCTACCCCGGCGCGGACGACTACATGCCGGTCCCCGACCCCGAAGCCGAAGGGATGCGGATCGTCGAATGGGAAATGGCACCGGGCGACGCGGTGGCGTTCAACTTCCGCACTCTGCACGGCGCGCGCGGCAATCTGGCAGCGCGTCGACGGCGGGCATTCTCGCTGCGGCTTCTGGGCGACGATGTGCGGTTCGTGACCCGCCCCGGCCCGACCTCGCCGCCGTTTCCGGGACACGGGATGCAGGCCGGCCAGCGTCTGCGCGAGGACTGGTTTCCGGTTCTATGGCCCGCTGCGGCGTAGGATCGCCGGGGCAGGATGCGGAAACGCGCTGCGCTTTGCTGGCGTATATACGGGTGTAGCTACAGTGTGGCAACTTCCGATGTATATACAGAAATGCGTTCGAGCCGGGTGATGCGCACCCAAAAAGCGCCGAGCGCATACGGAATGCAAGCAAAACCCCGCGGCATCGAGGCAGCTGGACCTCGGCGGCTGCATCGGGTCTAATCGGTTGGAACCGGAGGATGACCATGGCCCGGGAACCCGCACGCTTTCGCCCGAAGATCTATCCCCCGCCAGAGTTCCCACCGCGTCGGGTACCGCTCTTTTCCAGGACGCCGCCGGCGATCTTTCCGCCGATCCTCGGGCTGCTGGGTCTGGTGGCTGCCATGCGCCTCGGGATCGGAAAGCTGGGACTTGCGCCCGGGATCGGCGATCTGGCCACTGGGCTTGTCTTGCCGCTCTGGGGGTTTGCGATGTGTATATACATCGCAAAGATGATACGCCGGATCAGTGTGATAGAGGACGACCTTAAGGTAATGCCCGCGCGCGCCGGACTGGCGGCCGCGACTATGGGAGGCATGGTTGCAGCGGGGCTTCTGTCCGACCTTGCCCCCCGTCCGGCCACAGGAATTCTGGTCGCGATGCTGGTCCTGCACAGCCTTCTTGTCCTTCTGACGGTCAGGACGCTGGCCGGATTGCCGCCCGAGGCGCGGGGGGTGAATCCGGGGTGGCACATGACGTTTGCCGGGTTCGTCGTGGCCGCGCCGGCGGCGCAGTCGCTTGGACTGCCGGATCTGGCCGGGCTGCTGTTTCTTGTCTCGCTGCCGGCGGCGGTGGCGATCTGGAGTGTCAGCCTGTGGCAGGTGACACGACACATCCCGGCCGCCCCCTTGCGCCCGATGCTGGCGTTCCATCTTTTCCCGGCAGCCTTTCTGGTGATGGCGGCCAGCCTGACCGGGCATGAGCTTCTGGCGACCGTCTTCGCCTGGGCATTGTTGGTCCTGCTGCTGGCAGCAGGAGCGGCCCTGCGCTGGATCACCGTCGCCGGGTTCTCGCCCCTGTGGGGGGCTTTCGGCTTTCCGCTGGCGGCAGCGGCGACGGCCTTGCTGCTGCAGGGCGGGGCGCTTGGCTGGGCCGGGCTGGCGCTTCTGGTGCCGGGTCTTGCGGTGGTCCCGTGGATCGCGTTGCGGATCCTGCGGCTTTGGCCGGGCGGGCGTCTGGCGGCCCGGACCAACGCGGCAGAGGCCTAGATGAGGGCAACCCAGGCGCGGGCCAGCGCAAGACCGTGGTCGTCGGCTTCCGCCCCTTGCGTCGCGGCAAGGTCGGCGTGACGCCGGATCCAACCGGGTTGCATCCGCTCGATCGCTTCGGGAAAGGTCGCCGCCCAGTCGCGCACGACCGGCCGGCTCGCCTCGAAGTGGAACTGCATGCCATAGGTGGCGCGGCCGATGCGAAAGGCCTGGTTCCGCGCGGCCGGGCTGGCAGCCAGATGCACCGCGCCGTCGGGCAGGGTGAAGGTATCCGAATGCCACTGGAAGACCGCAAAGCGGTCCGGCACGGCGGACAGGACCGCGTCGGCGCGTCCTGCGGCGGTCAGACCCACTTCGACCCAGCCAAACTCGGGTGCCACACCAAGCTGGTTGTCAGCCCCGAAGGCCCGGGCCAGCACCTGCGAGCCGAGGCAGATGCCGAGGACCGGCCGGTCCATCGCGGCATAGGCAGCCATCAGCCGCGCGAGTTCGGGCAGATAGGGATGGCTGTGATCGTCCGTCGCGGACTGCTCGCCGCCGAATACCACCAGCGCGTCGGCATCCACCGTGCGCGGCAAGGACTGACCGGACCAGGGCTTGATCAGGTCGATCAGTGCGGCCCGTTCGTGCAATGCGACGCCGACCTGGCCGTGATGGGTGATCCGGGTGTTCTCGACGATGGCGACGCGCATGCGGCATTCCTCTGGCTGGGGCGCACTCTGCACGGGCGGGGTGCGGGTGCAAGAGCGTCATTTGCGCTTGCGTCGGCGCGCATCGCATGAAATGGGGAACCGCCAAACGATGCTCGCTCCCGGAGGGTTCCTGATGGAGATTCGTGAGGCTCTCACCTTTGATGACGTGCTTCTGGTGCCCGCAGCCTCAAGCGTGCTGCCGTCGGACGCGGACACTTCGACCTTCGTGACCCGCGCGATCAGGATGAACATTCCGCTTCTGTCGTCGGCGATGGATACGGTGACGGAAGGCCGGATGGCGATCGCGATGGCACAGGCCGGGGGGATCGGGGTGATCCACCGGAACCTCGACCCGGAGGCGCAAGCGCGGGAAGTGAGCCGGGTGAAGCGGTTTGAAAGCGGCGTCGTCTATCAGCCCATCACGCTGACGCCGGATCAGACGCTGGCGGATGCCAAGGTGCTGATGGACCGTTATGCGATCACCGGGTTCCCGGTGGTGGACACTGTTGGCCGTGTTCTGGGAATTGTCACGAACCGCGACATGCGCTTTGCCAGCGACGACAGGACTCCGGTCAGGGCGATGATGACGTCTGAAAACCTTGCGGTCCTGCGCGAGCCGGTGGACCGGGCCGAGGCGATTTCACTCATGAAGGCGCGGCGGATCGAGAAGCTCTTGGTGACGGACGGGCAGGGCAAGCTGACCGGGCTTCTGACCCTGAAGGACACCGAGAAATCGGTCCTGAACCCGCATGCCTGCAAGGACGATATGGGGCGGCTGCGGGTCGCGGCGGCCTCGACGGTGGGCGATGCGGGGTTCGACCGCAGCCAGGCCCTGATCGACGCGGGCGTGGATCTGGTGGTGATCGACACCGCGCATGGCCATTCCGAGGGCGTGGCGCGGGCGGTCGAGCGGATCAAGAAGCTGTCGAACCGGGTGCAGGTCATCGCCGGGAACGTGGCGACGGGCGAGGCGACACGGGCGCTGATTGGCGCTGGCGCGGACGCGGTGAAGGTGGGGATCGGGCCGGGGTCGATCTGCACGACGCGGATCGTGGCGGGGGTGGGCGTGCCGCAACTGACCGCGATCATGGACGCTGTCCGG
>NCDY01000100.1 GCA_002280405.1 Rhodobacterales bacterium 32-66-9
CAGTCCCAGTGTGGCTGATCATCCTCTCAAACCAGCTATGGATCGTCGGCTTGGTAGGCCATTACCCCACCAACTACCTAATCCAACGCGGGCCGATCCCTTGCCGATAAATCTTTCCCCCCCCATCAAATTCCACTGGAATTTGATAAGTCTGATTATTCAATCAAATGAAATTTGATTGGGGGGGCACATACGGTATTACTCCCAGTTTCCCGAGGCTATTCCGTAGCAAAGGGTACGTTCCCACGCGTTACTCACCCGTCCGCCGCTCCTCTTGCGAGGCGCTCGACTTGCATGTGTTAGGCCTGCCGCCAGCGTTCGTTCTGAGCCAGGATCAAACTCTCAAGTTGAAAGCACCGAAGTGCTATCCTTGACGTCGAACCTTCGCACATCTGTCCTGCACCCCGTCACAGGGCACAAGATCAGTCTCTGTCATGTACAAAGCCGTTCTCGCGAACAACCCTGCCAAGACAGTGAAGCTGACACCTACATCATCGGGAACCAGGTCACCCCGCCACCCTAGTAGGCCGATATGCTGCGATAAGACGCCGATGCGCCCAAACCGCCCACATATCCCTTCACCCAAACCGCCCACATATCCCTTCATTTCCATCAATGTCAAAGAGCGCGGACACAAAACATGCAGCACACCAGAACTTCTGGCGTACCTGCCGTCTTGCCTCCAGATTGTAGCCGCGGCGTTTCACCACCGCTTCCGAACCTTCGCGCCGCCGTTTCCAGCACCACTCCGCTTCGGTGAGGGGGCTTTTAGTCCCGGGCCCCAGGACCCGCAAGCGGAAAATGACGGAAAGATGACGAATTTTTCGGAACCGCCATCTTGTGCCGCAAATTCAATCTCTTGCGCAGCGCATCACACTGGACCTCCGGCGATTTTCGCGGGATCATGCGTCACCCTGCCCCCCGCGATTGTCAGGGCGATTCCGGTCTGGCCGATCCGATCCGCTGGAATCGCCTCGATATCGCCGTCGATCAGCACAAGGTCTGCGGCCATCCCCCGTCGCAGGGTCCCGGTCAGCCCTTCCATATGGGCGGCCCAGGCCCCGCCCGCCGTGTAGGCGCGCAAGACCTCGTGCAACCCGACGCGTTCATCCTGACACCCGTCATAGGGCACCCGGGTCAGCGCCGCCTCGATGCCGCGCATCACGCTGACATCCGTCACCGGCCAGTCGCTTGCAAAGGCCAGGGGGGCACCGTGGTCGGCCAGGGTCTTCGTCAGGTAGGCATCCCGCCACCGCTCGCGGTGGAAGACATGCGCCATCGTCGACATCGGGAAGTCCATCGCTCCGGGAGGATGTGGCGGCTGCACGCTTGCCGTGATGCCCAGCGCACCGAGCCTTGGCAGATCGGCCCGGTCGATCAGTTCGATATGCTCGATCCGGTGGCGAAGATCCGGTCGCCCCGCCGCCTCATAGCCGTCGATCGTCTGCCGCACCGCCCCGTCGCCGATGGCATGGACAGCGATCTGCAGGCCCCGGCGCGAGATTTCCCGGCAAATGTCCTGGAACCGCCCGGCAGCGAACAGCGGCGCGCCCCGCTCGGTCGTGCCCGGATAGTCGTGCAGCATGTAGGCCGTGCGGCTGTCGACCACGCCGTCCATGAACATCTTGACGAAGCCGCTCGTCACCCAGTCGCCTCGGAACTCAGCCGCCATCGCCGAGGCGCGTTCAAGTTCCGACAACTCCATATGCGGCTTGAAGTGGAACGGCACCTTGACCCGGGCGGTCAACCGCCCTTCGGCCTCCATCTCGGCCAGCAGGACGCAGGTATAGCGGTTGCCATCCATGTTCACCATCGAGGTGATCCCTTGCGACGCACAATGCGCGAGGCCGGCTGCGACCTTCTTCTTGTCCTTGGCCCGCTGCGCCGCATCCGGCCAGGGCTCCGGCTCGCCCCCCGTGGCGATCCCCCCGCCGCCTGCAAGGCCGCCGTATTGGCCCAGACCGTGTGATGGTCGGGTGCCATCATCGCGATGGGGCGGTCGGCGATCACCCGGTCCAGGTCGGCCCTAGTGACCGGGTGGTCGAGGATCTCATAGGCCGCCCCCTGCGCCATCACCAGGGGCAGGCCGGGGTTCGCCGCCGCATAGGCCCGAAAGGCCGCTGCCAGGGCGTCCAAACCCGACACGCCGCCCAGCTGCAACTGCGACAGCTCGTTGCCGCCCAGCACCAGGTGCAGATGGCTTTCCACGAACCCCGGCAGCAGTGTCCGCCCCCCGGCATCCACCACGCGCGTCCCGGGCCCTGCGAGAGCCTCCACCTCGGCTCGCCCCCCGACCGCCAGAATGCGCCCACCCGCGAAGGCCACCGCCTCGGCCCTGGGATGCGCCTCGTCCATGGTCAGGACCTTCGCATTGGTGATGATTGTCTCCGGACTCATGGCCTTCTCGCTTCTGACTTGCCCATTTCTCAAATACTCCACGGGGGTGCGGGGGTGTGAAACCCCCGCTCGCCCTCAGCCCCGGGCGACCCGCTCGGCCATGACACAAAGCATTTCGAACATCAGTGAAATCCCCAGCCAGGCCGTCCCGCCGCTTGCATCGAAGGGTGGCGAGACCTCCACCAGGTCCGCCCCCACCACATCCAGCCCCCGCAACCCCCGCGCGACCTGCAGGGCCTGCCAGGAATTCGGCCCACCGACCTCCGGCGTCCCCGTCCCGGGGGCAAAGGTCGGATCGACAAAGTCGATGTCATAGGTCACATAGACCGGCCCCGTCCCCACGATCTCGCGCGCTTCGGCCATCACATCCTCGGCCCCCCGGGCATGAAACTCGGCGATGGGAATGATCCGGATGCCGTTCGCCGTCGCGAAGTCCCAGTCCTCGCGGCCATAAGCCGTGCCCCGAATGCCGATCAGGCAATACCGCCCGGGGTCCAGAAGCCCTTCCTCCACCGCGCGCCGAAACGGAGTCCCATGGTTATACCGCGAGGTCCCGAAATAGACGTCGTTCAGGTCGGTATGACTGTCGAACTGGATCATCCCCACCGGCCGCGCGCGTGCCACCGCCCGCAGGATCGGCAGGCTGCACAGATGGTCCCCGCCTCCCGTCAACGGCCTGATCCCGGCCGAGACAACGCGGGCATAGAACGCCTCCATCCGCGCCATCGAATCCATCAGGTCGCCCGGGTTCGGCGCCACATCCCCGAGGTCAGCACAGCGCGCCAACTGAAACGGAGCCACCCAGGTCGCCCCGTTCACCGCTCGGATCATCGTCGACAGGTCCCGCAACTGCCGCGGCCCGTGGCGCGCTCCCGGCCGGTTCGTCGTGCCCCCGTCCCACGGCGCGCCGACCAGGCCGATCTCGACCTCGCCGAACCGGGGATGGTCGAACCCCACATGCGGCAGACGCATGAACGTCGGCACCCCGGCAAAGCGCGGCAGGTCAAAGCCCGAGACCGGCTGGAAGAATGCGTCCTGCATGAAGCCTCCCCTGATTCCCGGCCCGATCTCACCACCGCGCCTGCGGCCTGTCAGCCCCGCCAGCGACATCTTCCCCGGGGAAAGCTGCCGCTGGACGAACGCGCCCCTTGACCCGACAACCGTGATCCGTCCTTATCAGGCCACCGCCTCGACAAAGGCCTTCGCCCAAGGATTGCCTGCAATGTTCTCCAAGACCTCCGACCCGACCTCGGCCCCCGCAGCGTCTGCCGTGCCGCGCCCTTCGGCCCCCGGCAGCAATTCGGCGCGCTCGGTGCTTGGGGCCGACCTCAAGATCACCGGAGAGATCAGCTCCACCGGCTCGGTCGAGATCCTGGGCGAAATCGACGGCAACATCATCGCGAACGGCCTGATCATCGGGCAGGAAGGCCGGGTCAAGGGCTCGGTCAACGCCCATACGGTCGAAGTGAAGGGCAAGTTCGACGGCAAGGTCACCTGCGACACCTTCACGCTGCGCGCCTCGTCGCAAGTGAAGGCCGATGTCACCTCGACCGGGATCGTCATCGAAAGCGGCGCACAGATCGAGGGACGCTTCCTCAAGCCCAAGGGCTGAGGCCGTGGCCGGACCGCTGCTGCGCGAGGATCGCGACGGCATCGCCACCGTCACGCTGGCGTCGCCCGCGACGCTGAACGCGCTGTCGTCCGACATGCTTGCCGCCCTGTCCGCGACCTTCGGCCGGATCGCCGCCGATCCCGGCATCCGCGTCGTGATCCTGGCGGCCGAGGGCAAGGCCTTTTCGGCAGGCCACGACCTGAGGGAGATGCAGGGTTTCCGCACCGCCCCGGACGGTGGCAAAGCGCAGTTCCAGACGCTTTTCGACCGCTGCGCCGGCGTCATGCAAGAGATCAGCGCCCTGCCCCAGCCCGTGATCGCCCGGGTTCAGGGCGTCGCCACCGCCGCGGGCTGCCAGCTGGCGGCAAGCTGCGACCTGATCGTCGCAAGCGAGACCGCCCGCTTTGGCGTGAACGGCATCAACCTCGGCCTGTTCTGTTCGACCCCTGCCGTCGCGCTCAGCCGCCGCGTCGCCCCCGGCGCTGCCTTCGAGCTTTTGACGACGGGCGACTTCCTGTCCGCCGCCCGCGCGCAGGCACTGGGCCTGGTGACCCGGCTCGCCCCGCCGGACCGGCTGCCGGATGTGGCGCGCCAGTTGGCCGAAAGCATCGCCGCCAAGGATCCGGCGGCGATCCGCCTGGGCAAACGCGCCTTCCAGGCCCAGCTTGGCCAGCCGCTGCCCGACGCCTACCGGCTTGCAGGGGCGATCATGGTGGAAAACGTGCTGCTCTCCGACACCGCCAGGGGCATCCAGGCCTTTCTCGACCGCCCGTAGGCCTCCCCCCGCCCCGGCACGCCCTGCGCCGCGGCCCGGCGGCGGGCTTCAGCCCGTCTCCTGTCGCCACCGCGCCAGCAGCACCAGCATCAGCGCCAGCCCAAGCCCTGCCAGCGCCAGGCACACGGCATAAACCAGCTCCGGCCCACCAAAAGTCAGCAGTCCCGCCCCGACCGAGGGGGCCGCAGCCGAAGCCAAGATGGGCGCAACCGCCGCCGCGCCCGATATCGCGCCGAATCCCTGCCGCCCCAGGATCTCGGCGATGAGCACCGGGCGCAGGATCGAGGTCAGGCCCAGTCCCGCCCCCTGCGCCAGCGAAAAGACGAAGATCAGCACAGGCGCGGCTCCGGCCAGCCAAAGCAGGGCTCCCGCCACGACCACGCTGCACAGCGCGGCGATCGTGGCCTGCGCTGTCGACACCCGTGCGCCTGCCGCCAGCAGGATCAGCCGCCCGGCCACCTGGGATGGCCCGATGGCCGCTGCCGCCAGTGCCGCGAGTCCCGCCTCCACCCCCCGGTCGGCGAAAAGGACAAGGACATAGGTGATCAGGATGCCATGGTTCAGATAGACGGCCATGAAGCTTGCCGCGATCATCCAGAAGGCGGGCTTTTTCAGCGCCGCCTGCAGCGTGCCGGGCGGGGTCGGCGCCAGGACGAGCCCGGCCCGTTCCCGCCGCCGCAACTGCCGCACAGCCAGCGCATTTACCGGCACCACCAATGCGACAAGGCCGGCAAAGGCGATCAGCGCGCCTTGCCCGCCCAGGGCACGTCCCAGCCAGTGCCCGAGGGGAAAGGCGACCGTGCCGGCGAAGCCCGCCACCAGCGTCACCCGGGTGATGGCCGCGCGCGCGCCAGTCCCCAACCGCCGGGTCAGAAAGGCGAAACAGGTCTCGTAAAGGCTGCCGGCCTGCGCAATCCCGATCACCGCCCACAGCGCCAGCCAGCCGGCAAGGCTGCCCACCAGCCCCAGCCCCGCGACGCCCAGCGCCACCAGCCCCGGCAGCCAGACCAGCATTTCGCCACCCAGCCCCCGGTCCACCAGCCGCCCGGTGAACGGCGTCAGTCCCGCCATCACCAGGAAGGCCAGCGTCGGTCCCAGCGCCAGTTCCGACTTTGTCCAGCCCGTCGCCGCCTCGAGGTCCGGCAGCAAGGCCGGAAACGCATAGTAGCTGCCCGCATAGACCAGCGTCTGGCCCAGGGCCAAGAGCCAGACCGCCCTCCCCCCCGTCTCGCTCATCGCCAGGTTCCTGTCACCACCGCCCCACCGCTCTGCGCCAGCGCCTTCGTCTGCCCGTCTTTCGCCCCGAAAGCTGCCGAAGCCGACGACAGTCCGCCCGGCACGGGCCGGTTCCCGAGCTGCTGGAGTTTTCCGAACGCGCGCGGTCAAGCTGTCGACACCAGACGCGCTGCCTGAAGCGTCGCGCGTGTTCAGACGGGCCTCACACCCCGTAGATTTCGCCGAACTTCGCCTCCAGATAGTCCAGCAGCGGCCCCTCCGACGGCTCGAACCCGCAGGCACGTCGCACCAGATCGCGCGGCTCGTAAAGCCCCCCGTGCCGCTGCAGCCGGTCGCACAGCCACGCCGTCGCGGCCGAAACGTCGCCTTGCGCCATCATCCCGTCAAGCCCCGGCACCGCGGCCCGCATGGCCGTCACCAGGCAACCCGCATAGACATTTCCCAGCGTGTAGGTCGGGAAGTAGCCAAACAGCCCGCAGGACCAGTGCACGTCCTGCAGCATCCCGTTCGACGGCTTGTCCACCGCCACCCCGAAATCCGCCCGGAAGCGGTCGTTCCAGGCCGCTTCCAGATCGGACACTTCCAGCTCGCCCCGGATCAGCGCGCGCTCCAGGTCGAATCGCATCATGATGTGCAGGTTGTAGTGGACCTCGTCGGCCTCGGTGCGGATGAAACCCGCATGAACCCGGTTCACCGCGCGGTAGAACCCGTCGGCATCGGCGATGCCGAAATCGCCGAAGATCTCCCGCATCCGCGCGAACAGCCAGCCGGCGAAGGCCCGGCTGCGCCCCAACTGGTTCTCGTAGGACCGGCTCTGGCTTTCATGCACCCCCATCGACACGCCCTGCCCGATCGGCGTCAGCGCATAGGCGGGGTCGATCCCCTGCTCATAGGCCGCATGACCCACTTCGTGGATCGTCGAGTAGAAGCAGTTGAACGGATCGGTCTCCGAAACCCGCGTCGTGATCCGCACGTCATGGCCCGATCCTGACGAAAACGGATGCACCGCCAGGTCAACCCGCCCCCGCGACCAGTCATAGCCGAAGACCGTCGCCAGTTCCCGGCTCAGCGCCAGCTGTGCCTCGGTCGGGAACACCCCCACCACGCCCCTCGGGGCCGTCGCGCCCAGCACCCGGCCCCGCAGGGCCACCAGTCGGGGCCGCATCGCATCGAACATCGCGGCAATCGCCGCCCCGGTCATTCCCGGCTCGTAATCGTCCACCAAGGCGTCATAGGGGTCACCCCCCGCCGCAAGCGCAGCCCCCTCCCGCCGCTTGAGGTCCACGACCTTGCGCAGCGTCGGCAGGAACCCCGCCACATCCTCGCGGGCGCGGCACTCGGCCCAGACGCCTTGCGCCAAGGACATCGTCGTCGCGATCTCTTCGGCCAGCCTGGCCGGGACCTTCATCGTCCGCGCGTGGCTGCGCCGGATCAGCCGCAGTTGCGCGGCACCGGCCGCGTCAGGGGCCACGGCCGCCTCAAGCCACCCCGCAATCCGGGGATCGGTCCTGCGGGCGTGCAGCACGCCTTCCAGCGCCCCGATCTCCTCAGCCCGTTGCCCGGCCGCGCCTTCGGGCATCATCGTCTCCTGGTCCCAGCCCAGCCGCCCCGCAACCTGCGCCAAAGCCTCGGTCTGGCGCTGGAACGCCATGAGATCGTCATAGGCATTCATGCCGTGCCTTCCCGGATCGATCCTGCCACGGGGTATTGCGCCAGATGCCGGGCCCGCAGGATCAGCACCCACAGGATCACGGCGCCGATCTGGTGCGTGATCGCGACATTGACCTGCGCCGCCGTCAGCACAGCCGCGATACCCAGCGCCATCTGGACCACCAGCATCGCCATGACCTGATGAAACGCGCTTTGCGTCGCCCGGTGCGAGGACTTGCGCCCGCGCAACCAGACCACCAGGCCGAAGCCGAACAAGAGATAGCCCGACATCCGGTGGATGAACTGGACCAGCCCTGGGTTCTCGAAGAACGCACGCCAGAGCGGCAGACTGCCCCCCTGCCCGTCCGGCACATAGAACGCATCCGCCGGGAAGACCTGCCCGTTCATCAGCGGCCAGGTCGGAAATGCCCGCCCCGCATCGATCCCGGCGACCAGGGCCCCCAGCAGGATCTGCAGGAAGGCAAAGTGCATCAGACCCGTCGACAGCGCATAGAGTTTCGCCTCCCGCCCCCGCCGTGCGGTCATCAGTTCGGCCTCCGACCGGCCCAGCAGGAAGACATACCAGGCGATGAACCCCAGGATGACGAAAGCCAGTCCCAGATGCGTCGCCAGCCGGTAACTTGCCACATCCAGCCGTTCCCCCGAAAGCCCCGAGGACACCATCCACCAGCCGATCGCTCCCTGAAGGCCGCCCAGCGCGCCCAGAAGCAATAGCCGCCCGGTCCAGCCCGTCGGGATCCGGCGCGCCAGGGCAAAACCCAGGAAGCCTGCCAGCCAGACCAGCCCGATCGTTCGGCCAAGCTGCCGGTGCCCCCATTCCCACCAGTAGATGACCTTGAACTCGCCAAGGCTCATCCCCTTGTTCTGCAACTGATATTCAGGAATCGCCTGATATTTCCCGAACTCCGCCTGCCACGAGGCTTCGTCCATCGGCGGCAGCGCGCCCGTGACCGGCTTCCATTCCGTGATCGACAGCCCCGAATCCGTCAGCCGCGTGAGCCCCCCCACCGCGATCATCGTCGCGACCAGCAGGAACAGCGCGACAAGCCACAGCCGGATGCCCCGACGGACGCCTTTGGGCCGCGCATCGATCCCCCCACCTGCGGGCATGGCCATGGCCTTCGCATCGGCCCCCACCTCTTCGAAAATGCTGCGCTTCGTGGCCATCCGCCTACCCCTTCGTCTTGGCCGGGACACTAGGCTTGCCCACCCCCGCCTTCAAGGCCCTGCGACGTAACGCTCTCCAGAACGCTGCTCATCTCCTGCGTCGCTTCTCGCTGCCTGTCGGCACCCCGCGACGAGACGCCGAAGGCGAACGAGGAGCATCGCTTGAGCATCCGCCCCGCTTCCTGTATCCCCGCGTTTTGACCCTGCCCGAAAGCCTGTCCGATGAAGTTCCTCGACCTCGCCCGCGTCTACATCCGCTCCGGCGGCGGCGGGGCCGGCTGCGTGTCGTTCCGGCGCGAGAAGTTCGTCGAATTCGGCGGCCCCGACGGCGGCGACGGCGGGCACGGCGGCTCGGTCTGGGCCGTGGCGGTCGAGGGGCTGAACACGCTCATCGACTACCGCTACCAGCAGCATTTCTTCGCCAAATCCGGCCAGCCCGGCATGGGCAGCCAGAAGACCGGCAAGACCGGCGAGGACATCGTGCTCAAGGTGCCCCTCGGCACCGAGATCCTGGACGAGGACGAGGAAACCGTCCTTGCCGACCTCACGCACGTCGGCCAGCGCGTCTGCCTGGCCGAAGGCGGCAACGGCGGCTGGGGC
>NCDY01000101.1 GCA_002280405.1 Rhodobacterales bacterium 32-66-9
TACGCACTGAAAAACATGCACAACTTTGCCGGCCCGCTGTTCGCGGTGTCGCTGGCGGTGGTCTTCTTCACCTTCCTCAAGGACAACTGGCCGAGCAAGGAAGACTTCGCCTGGATCATGCAGGCAGGCGGACTCTTTGGAGGCGCTGAAGTGCCTTCGCACCGGTTCAACGCGGGCGAGAAGGTCGTGTTCTGGGGTGGCGTGTTCTTCCTGGGCCTGATCGTGGTCGGCTCCGGCGTGTTCCTCGACAAGATCGTGCCGGCCGTGGAATACACCCGCGCCAACATGCAGGTGGCCAGCATGATCCACGGGGTGGCGACCATCCTGATGATGGCCATGTTCCTGGGCCACATCTACATGGGCACCATCGGCATGGAAGGCGCCTACAAAGCCATGAAGACCGGCTATGTGGACGAGACCTGGGCCAAGGAACACCACGAGCTCTGGTACGACGACATCAAGGCCGGCAAGATCCCGGCGCACCGCACGGCCGCGGCTGCTGCGACCAGCGATGCACCGCGCGCCGCCTGACCGCTCCCACTTTCTCTGAGACAAGGAAATCCCATGAAACGCAGCCTTTCACTGCTGTTGGTCACGATTTGCACGCCCGCGCTGGTGGCAGCGCAGGATATTTCAGGTGGCGTCACGCTTGGTTTCGGTCAGCACGACGTGGCTGGTCAGAATCTCTCGACCTCCAGCCTGGACGGTCGGGTCAAGATGGCCTTTTCGAACGGACTGACGTTCGGAGTGTCGGCAGGCTATCTTGATCTGGGACTCGACGGCATTCCCGTCGATCTGAGTGCCGATTTCATCGGGCTCGACCTTGGCTACCGCTTCTCCAACGGCACGTCGGTCGGCGGCTATGTCGAGCGGCTGAATGCCAGCATCAGCGGGTTGCCGATCGATCTGGCCTTGAAATCCTTCGGTGCCGAGGTCGGCTACACGATGTCGGACCTCGACCTGCGCGCCAGTCTCGGCCGCAGTTCCACCAGCCCCGACATTGGCATCGACATCGACAATGTCGGCTTGGCCGCGCAATACACGCCGATGGCCAATCTCGATATCGCAGGTGCCTTGCTTCGCGCCACTCTCAGCAGTGCTGGCACCGAAGTCGATATCGACATGATCGGACTTGCAGCCGCATATGACGTGAATGACCAGGTCGCGATCTTCGGCGGGCTCAACCGCACCACGGTTGATCTTCTCGATGCGGACTTCACGACCATGGGCCTTGGAGTGGGCTACAACCTGGCGGCAATGACCGGCGTGGCTTCCGTTGTCTCGGTGGAACTGGCGCGCACGAAATTCGATGTCGGTGGCGGCGGCGATGCCCTTGACACGGTCCGCCTCGGTCTGACCTTCCCGCTGGGCGAAAAGGGCACCGAAGCACCATTGAACAGCGTCGCGGATTCGATTTTCAATCCGCGACGCGGTGCCGTGAATGCGGCCTTGACCAGCGCGTTCTGAACGGAAGCGGGCGGCGCAGCCGATGCGCCGCCCGTCGTCATTTGTGCCGCGGTCCGGCAGGGCGGCCGGTCATCGCACCCGCCCCGGCTGCGCAGCCGGGGGATAAGCGGCACCGACACCGCCGCCTTCCTGGCGAACCGCCCTGCCTCCCGGCCTGCGCCCGCGGCGGACGCATGGTTACCCGTTCCTGAATGCCCACCGCCAAGCCCTTGATTTTCCAAGGCCCGCCAATCGCACCTCGCGTGGACAGCTACAGCATCCCCATCAGCACCGGCTCCACCTCGGTCCAGCCTTCCCACATCATCTTCAGGGCGACATAGAGGATGATCGACAGGCCTACATAGGCGATCCAGCGGTATCTGTTCAGCAGGCCGGCGATCCAGCTGGCCGCGAGTCCCATCATCGCGATCGACAGGGCAAGTCCGATGACCAGCACCGTCGGATGGTCCTTCGCGGCCCCCGCCACCGCCAGCACATTGTCGAGGCTCATCGACACGTCCGCCACCACGATCTGCGTCGCGGCCTGGGCGAAGGTCTTTCTTGGCGCGTCGTCGGCCACCGCCCCGTCGGCATCGAGGTCCCGGTCGGCCAGCGCCTCCACCGCCTCGACGTCATGCGCGTGGGCGTCGGCACGCAGCTCTTGCCACATCTTCCAGCACACCCACAGCAGCAGGATGCCCCCGGCCAGCAGCAGGCCGACGATTTCCAGAAGCTGCGTCGTGATCAGCGCGAAACCGATGCGCATGACGGTGGCAGCGAAGATTCCGACCAGGATCGCGCGGGCCCGCTGTTCCTTCGCCAGACCTGCCGCCGCCAGCCCGATCACGATGGCATTGTCGCCCGCGAGCACCAGGTCGATCCCGATCACTTGCAACAGCGCGACCAGTCCGTCGTAGGTGAAGATTTCCATCCGCAGGCTCCAGATCCGTTTCCCAAAGCCCTACGCGGCTCGTGCCCGAGGTTCAAGCCGGTTGCGGCTTTCCAAGCCCGCCAAAGCCGGATAGCGAAGGACCATGCTTTCCTATCAGCACCTCTATCACGCCGGAAATCTGGCTGACGTCCACAAGCACGCGGCACTGGCCTGGGTGCTGGAGTATCTGACGCAGAAGGACAAGCCGCTGAGCTACATCGAAACCCATGCCGGCCGCGGGGTCTATGACCTTGGGGCGGAGGAGGCAGTGAAGACCGGCGAAGCGGCGGCGGGGATCGCGCTTGCCGAGCCGCTGTTTCCGCCAGATCACCCCTATCGGCAGCGGCTGGACGAGGCGCGGGCAGGTTATGGGCCGCGGGCCTACCCGGGATCGCCCCTGATCGCGGCCCTCGGTCTGCGCGAGACCGACACGATCCATCTGGCGGAACTTCACCCCCGGGAGGTCGACCGTCTGCGCGCGGTTGCGCAGGACTGGCGAGCCAACGTCTACCAGCGCGACGGGTTCGAGCTCGCGCTTGCGCTGACGCCGCCCACCCCGCGGCGCGGGTTGATGCTGATCGACCCGTCCTACGAGGTGAAGGCGGATTACGAGGCCATCCCCCAGCACCTGGCGAACATTCACCGCAAATGGAATGTCGGTGTCCTGATCCTGTGGTATCCGATCCTGCGCGGGGCGCCGCATGCTGCAATGCTGGGGGCGCTGGCGGCCGCATGTCCGGAAGGACTGCGGCACGAGGTGCGCTTTCCCCCGGTGCGCGCTGGGCATCGGATGGAGGGAAGCGGCCTTTTCATCGTCAACCCTCCCTTCGGACTGCAGACCGAGCTTGCCGCGACTGCAGATCGTCTTGCACAGCTTTGCAAGCCACGCCGAAGCGCATAGATAGGGCGGATGATCGACATTCTTCGCCGCCTTCTGGGCCCCGCTCCCGCCCCGCTTCCCGAAGCCGAAGCGCGTCTTGCCTTTGCTGCCCTTCTGGTGCGCCTTGCGCGATCGGACGGGCTTTATGCGGCTGAAGAGACCGAGCGGATCGACCGCGTGCTGGCCCTGCATCACGGGCTGGACCCGTTCGCCGCCGCGAAACTGCGCAGCGCGGCGGAGGAACTGGAGCGCGAGGCCCCCGATACCGTCCGCTTCACCCGCGCGCTGAAGGACGCGACGCCGCTGGAAGACCGGGCCGAGCTTTTGACCGCACTCTGGTCGGTGGCGCTGGCGGACGGTCAGCGGGAAGCGCATGAGGACCGACTGATGCGGCTGGTGGCAAGCCTGCTGGGGCTGACGGATGTCGACTCGGCCCTGGCCCGGCAGCGGGCAGAGCGGCAGTGATTGCCAGCCTGGCGATGTATGACTTCGGCCCGGCACAGGCCGCCAATGACCGGCTCTGGGCGCTGATCCGGGACGGGCTTCGCGCGCGGGGACTGGCGGCTCCCGACCGGCTGACCCGGGGCGAGGCGGCCTACTGGGACGCCTGGACCGCGCCCGACCTTGTTCTGTCCCAGACCTGCGGGTATCCGTTCCGTGCCCGGCTGCAGGGCCGGGTGACCTATGTCGGAACCCCCGATTACGGGGTCGAGGGTGCATTGCCCGGGTTCTACCGGTCCGTCTTCGTGGCCCGGGCCGATGACAGGCGCCGGACCCTGGCCGCGTTCCACGGAGCCGGCTTTGCCTACAACGAGGCCCTGTCGCAGTCCGGCTGGGCTGCCCCGCAGATCCATGCGGCAGAGGCCGGGCTGCGGCTGACCCCGGTCGTGCAGACCGGTTCCCACCGGCTTTCGGCCAGGGCCGTGGCCGATGGGCGCGCCGACATTGCCGCACTTGACGCGGTGACCCATGCGCTGATGCAGGGGGCGGACTCGCTGGCAAGCCGCCTGCGCGTGGTCGAGGCGACCGCGCCGACCCCCGGCCTGCCTCTGATCACCGCGATCGACCGCGATCCCGAGCCAATCTTCGCGGCCGTCGATCAGGCCATCGCCGCGCTGACGCCAGAGGACCGCGCGACGCTGCGGCTGAAGGGTCTGGTGCGCATCCCGACTGCGCTTTACCTGTCGGTGCCCAATCCGCCGCCGCCCTGACAGTTTGACGCGCGGGAAGGCCCAAATCGCCAGCAAAAAGCCCTCTAACAAGCCAATTCGGCGTTGCAATGGCGCAGAATCTCGGCCCTACTGCCTGACCAGTTGCCAAAGCCCAGTAGTCCCATGCCCGACGCCGCCTCTGACACCCCGGTCATCGAGATCCGTGACCCCTGCACAAGAGCTATGGTCGGCTTGATGTCCTGAAAGGTGTCGATCTGACCGCGCCGCGCGGGCATGTCGTGTCGCTTATCGGATCGTCGGGTTCGGGAAAATCCACGCTCTTGCGCTGCTGCAACCTGCTTGAAGACAGCCAGCAGGGCGAGATCCGCTTTGAGGGCGAGGCCGTGCGCTGGAAGGGCGAGGGGCAGGGTCGCCACCCCAGGGACCGGGATCAGGTCACCCGGATCCGCACCAATCTGTCGATGGTGTTCCAGCAGTTCAATCTCTGGTCCCACCTGACGATCCTGCAGAATGTCATGGAGGCCCCGGTCACGGTCCTCAGGCGCGATCAAAAGGAGGTCGAGGCCAAAGCCCGGGAATATCTGGCCAAGGTGGGTATTGCCGACAAGGCCGATGCCTGGCCGGCGCAGCTTTCGGGCGGCCAGCAGCAGCGCGCGGCGATTGCGCGCGCGCTGTGCATGGAGCCCCGCGCACTGTTGTTCGACGAGCCGACCAGCGCGCTCGACCCCGAACTGGAACAGGAGGTCGTCCGCGTGATCAAGGCGCTGGCGGACGAAGGGCGCACGATGCTGTTGGTCACCCATGACATGAAACTTGCGGCGGATTGTTCCGACCACGTCATCTTCCTGCACTTGGGCAAGATCGAGGAACAGGGCACGCCCTCAGCTCTGTTCGGCAATCCGCAAAGCGAACGGCTGCGCGGCTTCCTGTCGGCGACGGCGGCCTGATGTCTTGCGCCAGTGCCATCGCTCCGGTCGTCTCCGGGCTGGTTCTTGCGGCATCGGAGCCGACGGGTAAGGCGATCAGCCATGACGGAACGCTTGCAAGCCTTGAAAACCGCTGGTTCGAATGAGCCGCACAAAACCATCCACAAGGAGAGACCACGGATGAACAAGCTACTTCTCGCAACTGCACTGACGGCCATTTCGGGCGCGGCTTTCGCGCAGGAGGTCGTGCGCCTGGGCACCGAGGGTGCCTATCCGCCCTACAACTTCATCAACGATGCCGGCGAAGTCGCGGGTTTCGAACGCGAACTTGGTGACGAGCTGTGCAAGCGCGCGAATCTGACCTGCGAATGGACCACGAACGCATGGGATTCGATCATCCCGAACCTGCAGTCGGGCAACTATATCTGCCCCCGGCCTCGTCGGCCTACCTGGCGGCCTCGGCCGATGTCGACCTGATGTCCGGCCCGGTTGCGGCGCAGACTTCGACCGTCCAGGCCGCCTTCTTGGCCGAGAACGGGATGAGCCTGGTCGAATATGCCACGCCCGAGGAAACCGTTGCGGCGGTGAAGAACGGCGAGGCGGTGGCGGTTCTCGCCGACAAGGAATACCTGGTGCCGATCGCGGCGGAATCGGGTGGCGCGCTGGTGCTGCTGGCCAGGGAAGAGTCGATCGGCGATGGCGAGGGGCTCGGCTTTCGCGACAGCGACGACGCTCTGCGGGGCAAGTTCGATGCGGCGATCAAGTCGATGAAATGCGACGGCTCGCTGGATGCCATGATCACCAAGGCCGAGTATTTCGGACCCGAGGCGAAGGTCTGGGGCGAAGCCGGCAAGGAAGGCTGCTGAGACCTGATCCGGGCGGGCCGCGCGGGCCCGCCCTTTTCTGACGGGACCCGACATGTTCGCAGCCTGCGCCGATCCGAAAGCCATCGAGGGCCTGACCTGGGCCCTCTGCTATCTCACCTCGGCCAAGCATGTCGATTTCTACTGGTCGTTCCTGACCGTGCTTCTGCTATTGGCGATCACCGCGCCCGCGGCCCTTGGCATGGGCTTCATGGGTGCGACGGCCGCCCGGTCACACGTCGCGCCGGTCAGCTGGCTGGGCAAGATCTACATCTGGATGGTGCGCGGCGTGCCCGACATCATCTTCTTCCTGTTCTTCGTGATCGCGCTGGACCAGGGCATCGAATACGTCAAGAGCCTTGCCGTCTGTGACGGCGGTGCCTGGCCCTGGCAGGGGCTTGAATTCCGCGTCTGCCCCGAGGCGAAGGTGCCGCTGGCCAAATCCTCGGCCTTCTGGCACCAGGCTTACGGCTTCATGCTGGCCGTCGTGACCTTCGCCATCGTCTTCGGTGCCTTCGCCGCCAATGTCATCTACGGCGCGATGGATGCCGTGCCCCGGGCGCAACTGGAGACCGCCGAAGCCTACGGGATGAGCCACGCCCAGGTCTTCCGCCGCATCCTCGTGCCGCAGATGTGGATCTATGCCCTGCCTGGCCTTGGAAACCTGTGGATGATCCTGATCAAGGCAACGCCGCTCCTGTTTCTTCTCGGCGTCAAGGACATCGTCTATTACGCACGCGAGCTTGGCGGGTCGAAGACCCAGGCCTACGAATACCCGCATGGCGACTGGCGGCTGTGGTATTTCCTGGGGCTTCTGGTCTTCTACCTGATCTTCACCCGCATCTCGGAAATCGGGATCGGCAGACTGACCGCCCGGCTCAGCCACGGCCAGGCCACCTCGGGCGGCGAAGCCTTGCGGAAGGCGGCCGCATGACGTGCTGGGAAACCATCCGGGCCTATGGCCTGCGATCCATCGGTATCGGCGAGAACCTGCTGCCGAGGTCCGATTTCACCATCTGCCAGCAATTCACGCTGATCGGCTCGGGACTGATCTGGAACGTCTATTTCGGTGTCCTGGCACTGCTGTTCGGCTTTTTCCTGGCCAATGCGGTCGCCCTTGCCAGGACCGCCCGCACCCCCTGGGTCCGCAAACCGGCCGACTGGTTCGTCTTCGTCTTCCGCGGCTCACCGCTTTTCATCCAGTTCTTCCTGGCCTACGAGGCACTGGTGCTGCTGCCGAAGGCCTTCACCCTGTTCGGCGTCGAGATCAGCACATCCTGGACCACCCGCGCCTGGGCTGGCGCGCTGTTTGTCCTGTTTCTGAACACCGCCGCCTATTCGGCGGAAATCTTCCATGGCGCGCTGAAATCCATCCCCAGGGGCGACCTAGAAGCCGCCGAGGCCTACGGGCTGACCGGCTGGAAGAAGTTCATCCGCATCGAGTGGCCGACGATGCTGCGCCTTGCCTGGCCCGCCTATACCAACGAGGCGATCTTCCTGTTCCACGCGACGACGCTGGTCTTTTTCTCGGGCTTTCCGGCCTTTGCGCAGAAGGGCGACGCGCTGTATTACGCGAACTATTTCGCCGACAAGACCTTCAACCCGTTCATCCCCTATCCCATCGTCGGCTTCTACTTCATTCTCTTGACCCTTCTCGTCACTTTCGTCTACGGGCGGGTTAATGCACGGCTGAACCGGCATCTGCCCTCGAACTCGCGCGCCAGAATCCGCTTGCGTCCGAACCTGATCCGGTAGTAGTCTACTTTTGATCAAATTATCCGGGCACCCGCCCGGACCCTGCGGAAACGCCGAAAAAGGCCTGCGGGGCAAGGCGATCGAAATCAGGGGAAGGGCCAAGGGCATGGTCCGAACCTGCGCATGAGGCAGCCACGTCTGGCTGCGGGCGCGGGAGCCGTGCCCTGACCGCAGAACGAAATGACGATGAAAGACTACCTGCGAAAGCACCCCGACGTGCGGACCATTCGCGTGGCTGCCGCGGACCTCAACGGACAGGCGCGGGGCAAGCGCGTGCCCGCCCGCTTTGCCGACAAGGTCGTGAAGGATGGAACCCGGTTCCCCTTCTCGGTCCTGAACCTCGACATCTGGGGCGAGGACATCGACGACAGCCCGCTGGTCTTTGAACAGGGCGACGCCGACGGCGTGCTGAAACCGACCGAGCGCGGCTTCATGCCGATGCCCTGGCTTGAGGCGCCGACCGCGCTTTTGCCGATCTGGATGTTTCGCGAAAACGGCCAGCCTTACGACGGCGACCCGCGCCACGCGCTGAACATGGTCGTCCAGCGCTACAAGGCCAGGGGGCTGACCCCGGTCTGCGCGATGGAGCTGGAATTCTTCCTGATCGACGATTCCGGCAAGACCATGCAGGTCCCCGCCAGCCCCCGTTCGGGCAAGCGCCGCAAGGCCGCCGAGACGCTGTCGATCCGCGCGCTTGACGCCTTCGACACCTTCTTCACCGACCTTTACGACGCCTGCGAGGCGATGGACATTCCGGCCGACACCACCACCTCGGAGACCGGCCTCGGCCAGTTCGAGGTCAACCTGATGCATTGCGACGACCCGCTGCGGGCCGCCGACGATGCCTGGCTGTTCAAGATGCTGGTCAAGGGTCTTGCCCGCCGCCACGGCTTTGCCGCCAGCTTCATGGCAAAGCCCTATGCGGAGTATTCCGGCTCGGGGCTGCACACGCATTTCTCGGTGCTGGACGAAAAGGGCGACAACATCTTCGACTCGGGCGGCCCGAAAGGCACGGCGCAGCTGCGCCATGCCGTGGCTGGGTGCCTAGCCGCGATGCATGACTCCACGCTGCTGTTCGCGCCGCATTTCAACAGCTACGAACGCCTGGTCCCGGACAAGCACGCGCCCACGGCGATCTCGTGGGCCTGGAAGACGAGATGGAACCGCCGCCGCCGGTCACGGGCAACGCCTATGCGATGGAGCTGCCGCAGATCCCCGCCAGCTGGGAGGCCGCGATCGATGCGTTCGAGCATTCGGACGCATTGTACCGCTTCCTGCCAAAGGAGCTGATCCGCAATCTGGTCCAGACCAAGCGCCAGGAACTGCACTATCTGGCCGAACTGACGCCCGAGGAACGGGTGGAGCTTTACCTCGACACCGTCTGACCGCTCCTCATTGGCCTTCGGCCCTCGTCGCTGACCTGCGAGGAGAAGCCGAAGGCGCACGACGAGCCCCCCTTGACCAAGCCCCCCGCCAACGCCCACCTTGAAGAAAACCAAAAGGACTCGCGATGCAGATCGGCATCCTTCAGACCGGCGAAAGCCCTGACGCGCTGCGCGATCAGGGCGATTACCCGGATTTCTTCGAGACGCTCCTGGCGGGCAAGGGCCTGACCTTCCGCCGCTGGGCTGTGCTGCGCAACGAATTTCCGGGCGACGTGCATGACTGCGACGGCTGGCTGATCACCGGCTCGCGGCATGGCGCCTACGAGCCGCATCCCTGGATCCCACCGCTGGAGGATTTCATCCGCCGCGCCTATGCCGAACAGGTTCCCGTCGTCGGCATCTGCTTTGGCCACCAGATCATCGCGCAGGCAATGGGGGGCCGTGTCGAGAAATACGCGGGCGGCTGGACCGTCGGCCCGACCCAATACGATTTCGGCGACCGCACCTACACCCTGAACGCCTGGCACCAGGACCAAGTGGTGAAGAAACCCGAGACGGCCAGGGTCCTCGCCTCGACCGCCCTGTGCGAAAACGCTGCCCTTCTCTATGACGACCGCATGTTCACCGTCCAGCCCCACCCCGAGTTCCGCAAGGAATTCATGGCTGGGCTGATCAAGCACCGGGGGCCGGGTCTGGTCCCCGACGCGCTTCTTGCCGATGCAACCCAAAGGCTCGACATGGCCACCGACAGCCCGTCGATGGCCGACCGGATCGCGGACTTCTTCCTGACCCACAAAGCGAAAACTGGGGCCGAGAAGCTCCGCGCCTGATCGTCAGTCGCGGGGGCCACCCCCCAAAATACGTGTGACCCATGTCCAAATGGACCGACCAGCTGCCCGAGGCAGCGCGCGACTACATCGGCAACCGCCGGGTGGACGAAGTGGAATGCATCATCGGCGACATCGCCGGGGTGGCGCGCGGCAAGGCGATGCCCGCCGCAAAATTCGGCAAGCAGACCAACTATTTCCTGCCGAACTCGATCTTCCTGCAGACCATCACCGGCGAATGGGCCGACAACCCCTTCGACGCCTTCACCGAACCCGACATGATCCTGGAACCCGACTGGTCCACTGCCACCGCCGCGCCCTGGACCGCCGACGTGACGCTGCAGGTGATCCACGACGCCAAGGACCAGCAGGGCAACCTGATCCCGTTCAGCCCCCGCAACGTGCTGCGCCGGATCATGGACCTTTACGCCGCGCAAGGCTGGAAGCCCGTGGTCGCGCCCGAGATGGAATTCTTCCTGACCGCCCGCAACATCGACCCCAACATGCCGGTAATCCCGCCGATGGGCCGCTCGGGCCGTCGCGCGGCCGGCAAGCAGGCCTATTCGATGTCCGCCGTCGACGAATACGGCAAGGTCATCGACGACATCTACGACTTCGCCGAGGCGCAGGGGCTGGAGATCGACGGCATCCTGCAGGAAGGCGGCGCGGGCCAGATCGAGCTGAACCTTGCCCACGGCGATCCGGTGCGGCTGGCCGACGAGGTGTTCTTCTTTAAGCGACTGATCCGCGAGGCGGCGCTGCGCCACGACTGTTTCGCCACCTTCATGGCCAAGCCCATCGCGGGCGAGCCGGGGTCGGCGATGCACATCCACACGTCGGTCGTGGATACCAGGACGGGCAAGAACATCTTCTCCGGCCCGAAGGGGGTGGAGACCGCGGCTTTCCTCAATTTCATCGGAGGCCTGCAGAAACACCTCTCCGGCGCCGTCGCGCTTTTCGCGCCCTATGTGAACAGCTACCGCCGCTATGTCCCCGACTTCGCCGCCCCGATCAACCTGGAATGGGGCCGCGACAACCGCACCACCGGCCTGCGCATCCCGATCTCGTCGCCGGCCGCGCGCCGGGTGGAAAACCGTCTGCCGGGCATGGACTGCAACCCCTATCTCGGCATCGCGGCCACGCTGGCCTGCGGCTATCTCGGGCTGATGAACAAGACCGAGGCGCGACCCGAATTCTCGGGTTCCGCCTATATCGACAACGAGGACATTCCCGCGAACCTTGGGGACGCGCTCGACCTTCTGGACGACGACACGGCGCTGCATGAGGTGATGGGCGTCGACTTCATCAAGGTTTACGACTCGGTGAAGCGGAACGAATACAAGGAGTTCCTGCAAGTCATCAGCCCGTGGGAGCGGGAGCATCTTCTCCTGAACGTCTGATGAATCTCCTCCATATCAACGACCGGCGGGGCGAATGGCCGCAAAGCTACTACGCCGCGACCGCCGCGCCGATCGAGCGATTTCCGGTCCTGAAGGGTCCGCAGACGGCTGATGTCTGCATTGTCGGCGGCGGCTACACCGGCCTGTCCGCCGCATTGCACCTGGCGCAGCGCGGCTACGACGTGGTGCTTCTTGAGGCGCACCGCGTCGGCTTCGGCGCCTCGGGGCGGAACGGCGGGCAGGTCAGCTCGGGCCAGCGTCAGGACCAGGTCTGGATCGAGAAGACGGTCGGGAAAGACAATGCCCGCCGCCTGTGGGACCTGGCCGAAGAGGCCAAGACCCTGGTCAAGACGCTGGTGAAAGACCACGCCATGCCGGTGACCTTCCACCCCGGCATCGCCCACGCCTGCCGCACCGACTCCGAGGTCCGCGCGACCCACGCTTACGCCGAAAAGCTGCGCCGCGACTACGGCTACCAACACCTTGAACCGCTTGACAGAACCGGAATCCGCCGCCTGATTGGATCGACGGAATATGTCGGTGGCGAAATCGACCGGGATGCGGGCCATCTGCACCCGTTGAACTACGCCATTGGCCTCGCGCAGGCTGCCGCGAAGGCTGGCGTGCGCATCCATGAGGGGTCCGAGGTTCAGCGCGTCGAGCCAGGGCCGAAGCCGGTGGTCAGGACGTCCTCTGGCCAGGTCGACTGCGCGACGGTGATCCTGGCCGGGAACGGCTATCTGGGGAAACTCAGCCCGAAGGTATCCGCAAAAGTCATGCCGATCAACAATTTCATCGTCGCAACGGAACCTTTGGGTGAAGCGGCAAAGGACCTGCTGTCCGAACCCGTCGCCGTCGCTGACACCCGATTTGTCGTGAACTACTGGCGACTGAGCGAAGACAACCGCCTGCTTTTCGGCGGCGGCGAAAGCTATGGCTACCGCTTCCCCGACATCGTCAAGACCGTCTCGAAACCCATGCTTCAGGTCTACCCGCAGCTTGCCAAGACGCGGATCACTCATGCCTGGGGCGGGACGCTGGCGATCACGGTGAACCGGATGCCGTGCTTCACGAGGCCGGGCCGGAACATCCTCTCCGCCTCCGGCTATTCCGGCCAAGGCGTCGCGATGGCGACCCTCGCGGGCAAGCTGATGGCAGAGGCCACAGCGGGCCAGATGGAACGCTTCGACCTGATGGCCAGCCTGCCGCAACACCGCTTCCCCGGTGGCGCGATGCTGCGCTGGCCGCTTCTTGTCTCGGCAATGACCTGGTATGCGATGCGCGACCGGCTGGGGGTCTGACCTCTCGACTCGCGCGCCCCCACGGGCCATATCTGTCCCATGTCCCTGCCGCCCGGATTCCTTGACGAACTGCGCACCCGCGTGACGCTTTCTTCCGTGGTCGGAAAGAAGGTCACCTGGGACATGCGCAAGTCGAACCTGGCAAAGGGCGACTTCTGGGCCCCCTGCCCGTTCCACCAGGAAAAATCCGCCAGCTTCCACGTCGACGACCGCAAGGGGTTCTACTACTGCTTCGGCTGCCACGCGAAGGGCGATGCGGTCACCTTCGTGAAGGACTCCGAGAACCTCAGCTTCATCGAGGCGGTCGCGGTTCTGGCCGCGGAGGCCGGGATGCAGATGCCCGCCCGCGACCCGAGGGCTGCCGAAAAGGCCGACCGGCGCACGGAGATCCAGCAGGTGCTGGACGAGGCGGTGAAGTTCTACCGCCTGCAGTTGAAGACCGCCGCCGGGGCCGCCGCCCGCATCTACCTTGCCCAGAAGCGGCGTCTGACCGAGGCCGCCTGGGACCGCTGGGACATCGGCTGGTCGCCCGAGAACGCGCAGGCCGTCGTCGACCACCTGAGGGCCAAGGGCATCGCGGAAGATCTGATGACTGCCTCGGGTGTGGTGGCCAAGTCCGACACCGGCCGCCTTTACGACCGCTTTCACGCCCGCATCATCTTTCCGATCCGCGACGGGCGGGGGCGGGTGATTTCGCTGGGTGGGCGCTCGCTCGACCCAAATGCCCGGGCGAAATACCTGAATGGTCCGGAGACCGACCTGTTCGACAAGGGCCGCACCCTGTTCAACCAGTCTCCCGCGCGTGAGGCGGCGGGCAAGGGCAAGCCCCTGATCGTCGCCGAAGGCTACATGGACGTGATCGCGCTTTGCGAGGCCGGCTTCACCGCCGCCGTCGCCCCCTTGGGCACCGCCGTGACCGACGACCAGCTGCGGATGCTCTGGCGCATTGCCGATGAGCCGATCATGGCGCTGGATGGCGACAGCGCCGGGATCAAGGCGGCGCAGCGGGTCATCGACCTCTCCCTGCCGCTGCTGCAGGCCGGAAAGGCGCTCCGCTTTGCCGTTCTGCCCGGCGGGATGGACCCCGATGACCTGATCAGGGCGAACGGTGCGCCCGCAATGCAGGCCGTCCTCGACCAGGCCAGACCGATGGTGCGGCTCCTCTGGCAGCGCGAAACCGAGGGGCGCGTCTTCGACAGCCCCGAACGCCGCGCCGCGCTGGACAAGACCCTGCGCGGCCATCTGGCGCGCATCGCCGATCCCTCGATCCGCAGCCACTATGCCGACGAGATGAAACGTCTGCGGCTGGACCTGTTCGGCACCGCGCACCATCGCCCGTTCCAGCCCGGGCCGTTCCGCAAGGGCAGGTTCGCCCCGCCCGGAGGCGCGCTTGCCAGCACGCGCTCGTCGCTTCTGGCGCAAGCCGGGGGAGCGGTGGAAGAGGGGCTGCGCGAGGCGGTGATCCTTGCCACCCTGATCCTGCACCCCACGCTGATCCACCGCTTCGAATCCGCTCTGGAACGGCTGGAACTGACGGGCGACGACCATGACACGCTGCGCCAGATGATCCTTGCGGGCGCCGACATGCCCGACCTGCACCACCGTATTGCCCAATCTGCGCCCGCCGCTCTTGACGCGCTTCTGGCGCGTCCCCATGTCGCCATCGCACCCCCGGTGCGCAATCGGGAAGACGATGAGCTTGCTGCCCTCTGCCTTGCCGAGGAACTCGCGAAACTCGAGGCCCGCCGGGGTGCGCGCCGGGAGATCGAAGACGCGATGGAGGATATGGATGGCCTGCCCGACGAAGGCCTGACCTGGCGCCTCAGCCAGGCCGCGGAAGCCCGCCACCGGTCGGAGAAAAGCGGCCCGTCGGACGCCGGCGACCTTGGCGAGGACCGCGCCGCCTTGTCAAGACATCTGCAAGACCTGATCGATAGCCAGGTCTGGCTCAAGAAAAACCGCTGATTCGGCCTTTCCCCCGGCCTGATTCGCGTTATTGATTCGACCAAGCCTCGCCCGATTCGCGCCCCGATAGGAGACTCCATGGCCCTCAAGGACACCGACGACGCCAAGCCGGAAACCGAAGACGCGGATGTCTCGCTCGACATGAGCCAGGCCGCGGTCAAGAAGATGATCGCAGACGCGAAGGAGCGGGGTTACATCACTTATGACCAGCTGAACACGGTCCTGCCGCCGGAACAGGTGTCGTCCGAGCAGATCGAGGACGTGATGTCGATGCTGTCCGAGATGGGCATCAACATCATCGAGGATGAAGAGGTCGAGGAAGGCGAGGCCCCAGCCGGGGAACTGGTCGAAGCCTCGACCAGCCGCGAGATTGCGGTTGCGGGCACCACAACCGAAACCCTGGACCGCACCGACGACCCGGTGCGGATGTATCTGCGCGAGATGGGCTCGGTCGAGCTTCTGTCCCGCGAGGGCGAGATCGCGATCGCCAAGCGGATCGAGGCCGGCCGCAACACGATGATCGCGGGGCTGTGCGAAAGCCCGCTGACATTCCAGGCCATCATCATCTGGCGCGACGAACTGCTGTCCGAAGAGATCCTCCTGCGCGACGTGATCGACCTTGAGGCCACCTTCGGCCGCAGCCTTGACGGCGAAGAGGGCGAACTCGACGGCCCGGCCCTGGACGAGGTCGGCGTCGGCGAAGCCGCCCCGCGTCGTGCCGGCAGCGCCGAGCCGGAACTGGATGCCGACGGCAACCCGATCTTGGCCGAGATCGACGAGGACGAGGATGACGAGGCCTCGAACATGTCGCTGGCCGCGATGGAGGCAGCCCTCAAGCCGCGCGTGCTGGAAACGCTGGACCTGATCGCCCGCGACTACGACAAGCTGGCGGACATGCAGGAAAGCCGGATGAACGCGACGCTGTCGTCGTCGCAACGGTTTTCCACCGCGGACGAGGCCGCCTACCAGAAGCTGCGGTCGGAAATCGTGCTGCTGGTCAACGAGTTGCACCTGAACAACAGCCGGATCGAGGCGCTGATCGACCAGCTTTACGGCATCAACAAGCGGATCATGTCGATCAATTCCGGCATGGTGAAACTGGCCGACGCCGCCCGGATCAACCGGCAGGAGTTCATCCAGGAATACCAGGGGTATGAGCTTGACCCTTCCTGGCTGGACCGCATGGGCCAGAAGGCCGGGCGCGGCTGGCAGGCGCTGATCGAACGGTCGCGCGACAAGGTGGAAGAGCTGCGCACCGAAATGGCGCAGGTCGGCCAGTATGTCGGCGTCGACATCAGCGAATTCCGCCGCATCGTGAACCAGGTGCAGAAGGGCGAGAAAGAGGCGCGGCAGGCCAAGAAGGAGATGGTCGAGGCGAACCTGCGGCTCGTCATCTCCATCGCCAAGAAATACACCAACCGCGGCCTGCAATTCCTTGATCTCATTCAGGAAGGCAACATCGGCCTGATGAAGGCCGTGGACAAGTTCGAGTATCGGCGCGGCTACAAGTTCTCCACCTACGCGACCTGGTGGATCCGCCAGGCGATCACGCGCAGCATCGCCGACCAGGCCCGCACGATCCGCATCCCGGTCCACATGATCGAGACGATCAACAAGCTCGTCCGCACCGGCCGCCAGATGCTGCACGAGATCGGCCGCGAACCGACGCCCGAGGAGCTGGCCGAAAAGCTGCAGATGCCGCTCGAAAAGGTCCGCAAGGTGATGAAGATCGCCAAGGAACCGATCAGCCTCGAAACCCCGATCGGCGACGAGGAGGACAGCCAGCTTGGCGACTTCATCGAAGACAAGAACGCGATCCTGCCCCTCGACAGCGCCATTCAGGAAAACCTGAAGGAGACCACCACCCGCGTCC
>NCDY01000003.1 GCA_002280405.1 Rhodobacterales bacterium 32-66-9
CGGGGCCATCGCGGCCAGATCGGTCGCGGCCATGTTGTCGACCTTGGCCGTCAGCCGGGCCGTTCGGGAGGCCTTGTCGGCCACCAGCGTCAGCACTGCCTGCGCCGGATCGGCCCCATCCAGCAGCGTGAGCCCGAGTTCCGCCGAAACCGCCCCGGTCCCGTTTTCGATCACCAGCCGACCGTCGCCGACCTGCCAGCTGCGTCCTGCCCGGTCGTCGGTCAGGCTGAGTGTCAGGCCCTCGGCTTCGATCACCGTCAGCGAAGCCAGAACGGGCGACGCGAGCAGCTCTTCGGCGGCAGCGAACACCTGGGAAAGGCTTTTCGGCCCCGTCGCCTGGGCCTGATCGTCCAGGACAAGGTCGATGCCGCCGGCCGCATCGCGGCGGATGGAGATGCGCGCGCCGGCCAGACGCACTTGCGCAGGACGGACCTTTCCGGTCAGAAGCGCCGCCGGATCCAGCGCAACGGCGGCTTCGGGCAGGGTCAGAAGCGATCGGCCATTGCTGCCGATCAGCCGGATGTCCCTCAGCCGGAACCGCGGCACGAAATTGCGGTCGACGCCCAACTCCACGCCGCCCAGCGAGAACCCCGCGTTCCGCGGCAGCCGCGTCTGGGCCAGGCCGTCGTTCAACCGCGCTTCGATCTCGGCCACGCCCCAGGTCGGCAACCGCAGCGTCTTGCCGGTGTAGGCAAGCGTCAGATAGCCGAAAGCGCCGGTGATCAGCACGAGCGTCAGGATCACCGTGAGGCTGATCCCGCCGCGCCCGCGCGGCAGACGCCGCCGGGGGCGCTCGGCCCTGTCATCGCGGGCTGGCGCTGCTACGGGTTCGATCCCGTGTTCCAGCGCCACCGTTTGGTCCTGCATCTTTCGCCTTGTGCCACGCTGCCCCGGCCTCTCCGGCCTGACAACGGCGCGCACGCCGCTGTCTTGCCTTTATCTTTGCGGATTGGCACCTAGATGGAAAGTCACATTGCAGCACAAGGCAAGGAGCCGCCCATGATCTCCGCAGGAGCGATCGCGCCAGATTTCACCCTACCCCGCGACGGAGGCGGCACGGTCACGCTGTCCGCCCTGCGTCCGGGCAAAGTGGTCCTGTATTTCTACCCCAAGGACGACACCCCGGGCTGCACGCTGGAGGCACAGGACTTCAACGCGCGTCTCGCCGACTTCACCGCCGCCGGCACGACGGTGATCGGCGTGTCGAAGGACAGCGTCAAGAGCCACGACAAGTTCTGCAAGAAACACGGGCTCGGCATTGTCCTCGCCTCGGACGAGACCGGCCACGCCAGCGAAGACTACGGCGTCTGGCTGGAGAAGAGCATGTATGGCAAGACCTACATGGGGATCGAGCGGACGACCGTGCTGATCGACGGGTCGGGCAAGGTGGCGCGGGTCTGGAACAAGGTCAGCGTCAAGGGCCATGCCGACGACGTTCTGGCGGCAGCGCGGGCCTTGTAACGATGGGCCCAAATTCCTTCGAAGGAATTTGCAAAAGTCTTCGAAGACTTTTGAGGGAAGGAGATGAGGGTGCAGAGCCTGGCGGAAATGGCGGTGGAGGTGCTGACCACCGCCGATGGTCGTGAGAAGACCGCCCTCGGTCGCGCCCATGCCGCCGCCTGGTTCGCCGCGCGCGACACGGCAAAGCCGCTTCCGATCGGCCGGGCGGAGCCGCCGCCGCGTCCCGCCCGGCCCGTCAGGCCCGAGCTTCTGGCCCCCTCCGCTGTCCCGCGTCGTCGCCCCGGGTCGCCCGGAGGCCGGATCGCGCTGCTGCACGCGGTCGCGCATATCGAGCTGAACGCGGTCGACCTGCACTGGGACCTCATCGCCCGCTTCTCCGACCAGCCGATGCCCCGGGGCTTTTACGATGACTGGGTCAAGGCCGCCGACGAGGAAGCCAAGCATTTCAACCTGATCTGCGACTGTCTTGAGGCGATGGGCAGCCACTATGGCGCCCTTCCCGCCCATGCGGGCATGTGGCGCGCCGCCGAAGACACCGCCCATGACCTTCTCGGTCGCCTGGCGGTCGTGCCCATGGTGCTGGAGGCGCGCGGCCTTGATGTCACCCCCGGCATGATCGAGATCTTTCGCAGGCATGGCGAAACGCAGGCCCGGGCCGCGCTGGAGGTGATCTACGCCGAAGAGGTGGCGCATGTCGCCTATGGCTCGAAATGGTTCAACTGGCTCTGCGGGCGCGACGGGACCGATCCGAAAGAGGTCTTTCACACACTTGTCCGCCGCTATTTCCACGGGTCGCTGAAGCCGCCCTTCAACGAGGCGAAACGTGCCGAAGCGGGCTTGCCGCCCGACTTCTACTGGCCGCTGGCCGAAGACGCCGGATAATCGGCGATTTCTTGCCGATAAATTCCCCGTCGCGCGCGGAAAAACCCTGCGTCCGGTCAAAATTGTTGCGGCGCTGTAACCGGCTGGATAATCAGGACCAGGCCTGGGGTCGGCGATCCCGGGGTAACGCTGCCAGGCCTCTGCCAGGGCCATGAACGGATGACCCCAACGTGTTGAATCGCCTTGCCTATCGCTACCATCAAAGCCTGGAGCGTCACTTTCCGGAACAGCGGCTGTTCCTGAAGTCGGACACCGAGACACGGTTCATCCGGCTGCGTCCGGCGACCCAGATCATGGCTCTCGTGGGCGGCACGCTGGCCCTTGCCTGGACCATCGTCGCCACCGCGCTGATCATGATGGATTCGATCGGTGCCGGCTCGGCCCGCGAACAGTCGGTCCGCCAGCAGGCCCTGTATGAGGAACGGCTGAACGCGCTGTCAACGGACCGCGACCTGCGGGCCGAAGAGGCGGTCCGGGCCCAGGAGCGGTTCAACATCGCGCTGGCGCAGGTGTCCGACATGCAGGAGCGGCTCCTGGCTTCGGAGGAACGGCGGCAGGAGCTGGAAACCGGGATCGAGGCGGTCCAGGACACGCTGCGCACAACCATCAAGGAACGCGACGGTGCGCGTGCAGAGGCCGAGCGGATGACCCTCGCGCTCAGCGCGCAATCGGGCGGTGCGACCGAGCTTGGCCGGGCCAGCGACACGCTCGCGACGCTCGAGTTCCTGACCGGGGCCCTTGGCGAGGCGGCGCTGGAACGCAACAGGAGCCTTTCCGAAGCCGCGGCGGCGCGCGAGGAGGCCCGGCGTGTCGCCGACGCCAAGCAAGCGATGCAGCTGCGCAACGATGCGATCTTCGCCAAGCTGGAAGAGGCGCTGACCGTCTCGGTCGAGCCCCTGGACAGGATGTTCCGCGAGGTCGGCATGTCGCCTGAGGCACTGATCGATTCGGTCCGCGAGGGCTATTCCGGCCAGGGTGGACCGCTTACGCCGATCACCTTCTCGACTTCGGGCGCGGCACCGGCACCCGAAGAGCTGCGCGCGAACGCGATTCTGGGCGGGCTCGACCGGCTGAACATGTATCGCATCGCGGCCGGCAGCCTGCCGCTGGCGATGCCGGTCCGCGGCAATTTCCGCATGACCTCGAGCTTCGGATATCGCAACGATCCGATGGGCCGCGGCACCAGGATGCACAACGGCACGGATCTGGCGGGCACCCGCGGGGCACCGATCTACGCCAGCGGCGACGGCGTGGTGATCTTTGCGGGCTGGAAAGGCGACTTCGGCTGGCACGTTCAGATCCGTCACAGCAATGGCCTGGTCTCGAGCTATTCCCACATGGCTCAAGTTCGCGTGGAGACCGGTCAAAGGGTCTCGCGCGGGGACCAGATCGGTGATATGGGCAGTTCAGGCCGTTCCACCGGCACCCATCTGCACTACGAGGTTCAGTTGAACGGAACCCCGGTGAACCCGATGACCTTCATAAAGGCAGCGAAGAATGTTTTCTAAGAGCCGCATCAACGAGCCGGGCCCGAAGGCCGAGGCCGAGAAGCCCAAAGCCCCGGAGACCCCGATGACCAAGCCGTCCATGGATTTCACCCCCTCCGCGCCGAAGGGCAAGGCAGGTGCGTCGGTGCTGTCGTCCGACCTGACGGTCGTTGGCAACCTGCGCACCACGGGTGACATCCAGGTCGAAGGCACCGTCGAGGGCGACATCCGGGCGCATCTGCTGACCGTGGGCGAAAGCGCCACCATCCGCGGCGAGATCGTGGCCGACGACATCGTCGTCAATGGCCGGGTCATCGGCCGCGTCCGGGGCCTGAAGGTCCGCCTGACCTCCACCGCCCGGGTGGAAGGCGACATCATCCACAAGACCATCGCCATCGAATCCGGCGCGCATTTCGAAGGCTCGGTGCAACGCCAGGAAGACCCGCTTGCCAACGGCCGCAGCCCTGTCGGGGCCGTGCGGCTGGACACGCCCGCGGCGGCCGGCGACGCCGAATAAGCCGATCCTGCATGACCGGTTCGCGGGCATCGGAGGGCACTCCGGTGCCCGTTTCCTTTTGTGCCGAGGCTGATCGCAGGACGATCCTCGTGGCGGCGGTCCTCGCGTCATCGATGGGGTTCATCGACAGTTCGGTGACGTCGATCCCGATCCCGGCCATGCGGGCGGCTCTGGGGGCCACCCTGCCCCAGGCACAATGGATCGATGGCGATGATCGCCCGCGCCTATCCCGTGGCCGACCGGGGCCGCGCGCTTGGCCTCTGGGCCGCGGCCTCGACGCTGACCACCGCGCCCGGGCCGGTCCTTGGCGGCATGTTCATCACCTGGGGAGGCGATCCTGGCTGGCGTTGCCGCGCCACTTGGGGAATTCTGGTCGCTCGTGGTGCCGCTGGCCGCGCTGGCCGGGACCGGCCTCGGCCTTGACGTGGCACCCCTGACCGCGGCTGAGATGCAAGGCGCGGCCGATAGCGAACAGGGGGCAGCCTCGGGCATCAACAATGCCGTCGCCCGCGCCGGCGGTCTGGCAGCGGTCGCCGTTCTGGGCCGGGTCGCGGCCTGGTCCTACGGCGATGCGGCTCCGGGCTTCGGGGTGCCCGGCGACGGACCGGCGCATCTTGCCGCGACCGGAACCGCTTTCGGCACGATTGCCCTGAGCGCGAGCCTGAGCGCCGCGCTGGCGGCCGCGCTGGCCCTTTGCGTCACGCGGGCTGTCAGGTGATCGCGCGGCGATAGAGATGCCAGCTCGCGTGACCGAACAGCGGAAGCACGACGAACAACCCCAGGAAGGCGGGAATCATCCCCAGAAACAGGCTGATCGCGATCAGGCCACCCCAGCCCAGCATCAAAAGCGGGTTTTCCCGGACCAGCGCAAAGCTTGTCAGCATCGCGGTGACGAAATCCACCTCGCGGTCCAGAAGCATCGGCAGGCTCACGACGGTCAGGCTGAACAAGAGCGTCGCGAACGCCGCACCCACCACCGTCCCGAAGGCAAGCATGGTCAGCCCGGCCGGCGACAGGAAGACCTCAAGCGAGGACGAGACATTGGTCATCGTCGCATTCCCCAGGAACAGCGCGAAGATCATGTGCGACAGGAAGTTCCAGAACAGGAAATAGACCACGATGACCGCGGCCATGGCCGGAACCTGGCGGTCCTTCTGGCGGAAGATCACCCCGAAGATCGCGCCTGGCGTCAGCGGTTCGCCCGTTTCCAGCCGCCGCGAGATCTCGTAGAACCCGCAGGCGATGAACGGGCCGAGGATCGGAAACCCGGCACTGGCGGGCAGCGTCCACCAGATCTGGCCCTTCGTCGTCATCGCCCAGAAGATCAGCCAGCCCCCCAGCACATAGACCACCGAGAAAGCCAGCCCCAGAGCCGGCGCGCGGCGAAAGTCATGCCAGCCCGAGGCCAGGCTTTCCCGCAGGTCGGACAGGTCCAGCAGGGTGATTTCGGGTGCGGCTGGCGGAGGCGCGACGCTCATGCCCGGATGCTAAGCGCGAGGCGGACTGTCGAGCAAGGGCTTTGCAGCGGTTTCCCCGTCCCGGGCGCCGACCCGGAGGATGGCCCGAGGGTCGCGCTCGGCGGGCGCTGAGGCCCCGGATCAGGTCCGGGGCGGTTGCGCCTCAGTCGACGTCCGCGATCTCGCCGCGCTTTTTGCCGCTGGCGTTCTGTGCCAGCGTCGCCGACATGAACCCGTCGAGATCGCCGTCCAACACGCCTTGCGTGTCCGATGTCTCATGGCCCGTGCGCAGGTCCTTCACCATCTGGTAGGGCTGCAGCACATAGGACCGGATCTGGTTGCCCCAGCCCGCGTCGCCCTTGCTCTCATGCGCTTCGTTGATCGAGGCGGTCCGGCGGTCCAGCTCCTGCTGGTACAGCCGCGACTTCAGCGCCTTCATCGCGATGTCACGGTTCTGGTGCTGCGATTTCAGGCTGGAAGTCACCACGATGCCGGAGGGGAAGTGGGTGATCCGCACCGCCGAGTCGGTCTTGTTGACGTGCTGGCCACCCGCCCCCGAGGAGCGGTAGGTGTCGATGCGGATGTCCTTGTCCTGCACCTCGATCTCGATGTTGTCGTCGACCACCGGATAGACCCAGACCGAACAGAAACTGGTATGCCGCCGCGCCGCGCTGTCATAGGGGCTGATCCGCACAAGCCTGTGCACACCCGCCTCTGTCTTCAGCCAGCCATAGGCGTTCTTGCCGCTGATCTTGTAGGAGGCCGACTTGATCCCCGCGCCCTCACCCTCGCTTTCCGACTGCAGTTCCACCGTGAAGCCGCGCTTTTCGGCCCAGCGGACATACATCCGCGCCAGCATGGAGGCCCAGTCGCAGCTTTCGGTGCCCCCGGCCCCGGCGTTGATTTCAAGGAAGGTGTCGTTGCCGTCCGCCTCGCCGTCGAGAAGCGCCTCAAGCTCCTTCTCGGCGGCAAGCCTGACCAGGTCGGCCAGCGCCCCCTCGGCCTCGCTCACGATCTCGGCGTCGCCTTCGGCCTCGCCCAGCTCGATCAGCCCGACGTTGTCCTTCAGCCCGGTGTCGATCTGCTTGTAGGCCGCGACCGCATCCATCAGCGCCTGACGGTCGCGCATCAGCTTTTGCGCCTTGGCCGGGTCGTTCCAGAGGTCGGGGGATTCGATCATGGCATCGAATTCCTCCAGCCGGTGCGGCGCGGTTTCCCAGTCCATCCGCTGCGCCAGAAGCTTCAGCGTCTTCTGGATGGCTTCAACATTGCCTTGGGTTTCGGCGCGCATGGGGCGGGTCCAGTCTCTTGTCTCGCGGGCGGTCATACGGGTTTGGCCGCACCCCGGCAAGGGTGCGGTCCCTGGCAGACTGCGGTGTCAGTAAAGTCCGCCGGAAGAGACCGTGCCGAAATCGGCCTTCTTCGGAACGACGACCGATTCGCCTTCGGAGGTGGTCACCGTCGTGCCCTGATCGACGACGGTTTCCCCCTCGCCATAGGCGAAGAGCGGCAGGTTTTCTCCCATGGCAAAGCCGCCGTCCACCACCAGGCCAAGGCCGATCAGGGCATCTGCGCCTTCGCGGAAATACTCGGCAACCACGTTGTCGCCGGAGGCCTCGGGCGGCAGCGGCTGGCCGGTGAACCGGTCGATGTTGCGGAAATAGCCACCCGGAGGCACGCGGAACTCGCCGCCGCCGTATTTCTTGATCGCCTTCTCCATGAAGGTCTGGAACACCGGAACGCACAGCGTTCCGCCGAAGGCAGACTCGCCCAGGCTGCGCGGCTGGTCATAGCCGATGTAGCAGCCCGCCACGATGTTCGAGGAATAGCCGATGAACCAGACATCCTTGTTTTCGTTGGTCGTGCCGGTCTTGCCTGCGATGGGGACCGGCAGGTTCAGCCGGCTGGCCGACCCGCGCTGCACCACGCCCCGCATCATGCTGGTCAACTGATAGGCGGTGACGGCGTTCATCACCCGTTCCCGGTTGGTGTCGATGGAGACCCCCTGCCCCGCAGGCAGGGTTGCGGCGGCGCAAGTCACGCAGATGCGCTGGTCGTGGCGGTAGATCGTCTTGCCGAACCGGTCCTGCACCCGGTCGACCAGCGTCGGCTCCACCCTCTCGCCGCCATTGGCGAACATGGCATAGGCCGCGACCATCTTGAACAGCGTCGTTTCCTGGGCCCCAAGCGCATTGGCCAGGAAGGTTCCCATCCGGTCATAGACGCCAAAGCGTTCGGCATAGCTCGCAACGGTCTGCATGCCGATTTCCTGCGCGATCCGCACGGTCATCAGGTTGCGCGACTGTTCGATCCCGGTGCGCATCGGGGTCGGCCCGTAGTATTTGTTCGAGGCGTTCTTCGGGGTCCAGAGGCCCTGCGGCGTCTCGACCTCGACCAGCGGTTCCAGCCAGAGCATGCCGCGCGAGCCGTTGCGCACGAGATCGATCGTCCGCCAGCAGATCGCCCGCGACCTTGGCCTTCTTGCCCAGTTCGCCGCCTTCCAGACGCTTCCTTGCCCAGGTCACGTCCTCGGCCGGGATGAAATTGCCTTTCCCGTTGTCCAGAACCCCTTCGATGCCGACCCGGGCGTCGGTTTCGCCCACGTCCAGCACCACCGCCGGGAACCAGGCCGGGATGTCGCGCGGCAGCTCCAGCGCGGCCAGCGCCGCCCGCCAGTCCGCTTCCGCGCCCAGCGCCGCGGCCGGCAGCGTCTTGCCCGTGCCGCGCCAGACGCCCTGGCTGCGGTCATAGTTCTCCAGCCCCTCGCGCAGAGCCGCCGCCGCCGCATCCTGCAGCGCGGGGTCCATTGTCGCGCGGATCGTCAGGCCGCCCGAAAAGAACTCCTTCTCGCCAAACAGGCCCGAAAGCTGGCGCCGGATTTCGTCGGTGAAATAGTCGCGCGGGGGCAGCGCATCGCGGAACGCCTCGAAATCGCCGTTCTGCACGGTGCGCAGCGGCATATCCTTTTCCGCAAGATAGGTGGCCTCGTCGAGATAGCCGTTCTGCCACATCTCGCGCAGCACGTAGTTGCGCCGTTCCGTCAGCCGGTCCTTCGCGGTCACCGGGTCGAATTTGCCCGGTGCCTGCGGCAAGGCGGCCAGCATGGCCGCCTCGTGCGGGGCAAGCTCGGACAGGGACTTGTTGAAATAGGTCTGCGCCGCGGCCGCCACGCCATAGGAGTTCTTCCCCAGGAAGATCTCGTTCAGATACAGTTCCAGAATCCTGTCCTTCGACAGCGCCCGCTCCAGCCGCGTTGCAAGGATGATCTCCTTGATCTTGCGCTCGACGCTGCGCGAGCCATCCAGCAGCAGGTTCTTCGCCACCTGCTGCGTGATCGTCGAGGCTCCGCGCATATTGCTGCCCCGCGTCCTTGCCCCCTCGATCAGCGCCGCCAGTATACCGCGCGCGTCATAGCCGTTGTGTGTGTAGAAATTCTTGTCCTCGGCACTGATGAAGGCGTTCTTCACCAGGTCGGGAATGTCGCCGGAGGCCACGAACAGCCGCCGTTCCTCGGCGAATTCGTCGATGATCCGGCCTTCGCCCGAATAGATCCGGCTGATCGTCGCAGGGGAGTATTGCGCAAGGTTCTCGTGGCTCGGCAGGTCGCGGGAATACATGTAGAAGATGCCGCCCATGGTCAGCGCAGCAAAGATCAGCCCCACCGTGATGAAGGAAAAGAGACCGCCCAGAACGTTGCCGACAAACCTAAGCACCGAACACCCCGCTGATTTCGCCCTGCACTATAGCAGACGCGCGCGCCAGTCAAAACCTTGGCCGGTCACAAGTGGCGGCGCGGGCGGGGTTTCGCAAGCCTCAGGGCCCGCGCAAACCACGAAACGCCGCATCCTCGACCGACCATGCAGCCAGACCCTCGACCACCGCTTCGGCCAGTCTTGCCCGCCAGACCGGGTCCGACAGCCGCTTGGCGTCACGGTCGGACGACAGGAACCCCGCTTCCAGCAGCGCAGAGGGAATGTCCGGGGACCTCAGGACCGAGAAGCCCCCGGTCTGGTGCGGCTGCCGGTGCATCCGGATCCTGGCCGTCTTGATCGCGGCCACCATCGCCGCTGCCAGCCGGTCGGTGCGCGGCAGCGTTTCGGTGCGGGCCATGTCCATGAGGACTTCGGCCACGACATCGTCCTGCGCGGTCAGATCCATCCCGGCCAGAAGATCATCCCGGTCATGCCGTTCGGCCAGCGCCGCCGCAGCCGCGTCCGAAGTCTCTTCGGCCAGCGTGTAGACCGTCGCGCCCTGCGCATCGCCCGCGGCCAGCGCGTCGGCATGCAGCGACAGAAACAGGTCCGCTTTCGCCTCGCGCGCGATCGAGGTGCGGGTTTCCAGCGGCACGAAGACATCCGCGTCGCGTGTCAGCACCACCCGGAACCGTCCGTCGCGGATGAGAGCCTCTTTCAACTCGCGCGCGAAGGTCAGCATCAGGGCTGCCTCGCTCTGCCCGTCCCGTCCGGCGCCCGGGTCCAATCCGCCATGGCCGGGATCAAGGACCACGACCAGCGGCCCGGCCCCTTCGGCGACGGGCAAGGCCAGTTCGGCGGCCTTGGGCGCGGCCCATTCGGGAAGGTCGGGTTTTGCCGCCTCGACCGCAAAGTCCGCGGCATCGGTCGGGGCCAGCGCCAGGTCGATCCTGGTCTCGCCCGCGGTCACCATCTCGGCCCGCACCAGCCGGTAGGGCCCGTCCAGTTCCAGCACCAGCCGTGACCAGCCAGGCCGGAACGATCCCGCCCGCATCGCGAGGGCCGGGCGAACGATGGCCAGAACCGCCGCCCCCGCCCAGTCGACCTCGCGCGTGTCGATCACCAGCCGGGGCGGGTTGTCCATCAGCCGCACCCGCCACGGCACCGGCTGGCTGAGCCCCAGCCGAAGCTCCAGACCCTTTGCGGTCGCCACCAGGCCGGACCGCATCGCATCGACCCGCGCCAGCGCCGACAGTTCCTGGGCCCGGACCGGCACGCAGACAAGGACAAAGACCAAAAGCACGCGCGCGACGATCATCGCCGCCTTATCCCCGCTTGACCGGCAGAAGTAAATTCAGTGCGCCACCGCCGCAGGCGGCGCGTGGCCGCGGGATCACAAGTCGGCAAACTTCGTGTCGCCCGCCCGACCCGACCCTGTCCGGCCAAGGCCCCTGCCGTGACGCGCGAACCGATCGCTGGCCGGACGGCCGACGATACCGGCACCCTGCCCGATGGCCGTGCGGGCTTGGCCACGCCGGCGGTCTTCGCGACGTGCAACCGGAAGGCCGACGCGGTCGCGTCGCCGATCCGCGCCGGGCCGGTTGCCGGACCTGCCTGTCTCAACTGGCCGGGAATCAGCACGGTCACTGGCCCGAGACTACTCCGCCGCCAGTTTCTCGGCCGCCTCGATCTCGGCGGCTTTCTGCTCGACCAGCCCGACGATATGGTCGATCATCCGGTCGTTCGACAGCGTGTGATCCTGCTTTCCCGCAAGGTAGACCATTCCCTTGCCCGCCCCGCCGCCGGTAAAGCCGATGTTGGTCATCAGCGCCTCGCCCGGGCCATTCACCACGCAGCCGATGATCGACAGGCTCATCGAGGTGGTGATATGCGCCAGCCGGTTTTCCAGCGCCGACACCGTCTGGATCACGTCAAAGCCCTGCCGCGCGCAACTGGGGCAAGAGATGATCGTCACCCCCCGGTGCCGCAGGCCCAGCGACTTCAGGATTTCGAAGCCGACCTTCACCTCTTCCACCGGGTCCGCCGACAGCGACACCCGGATCGTGTCCCCGATTCCCATCCAGAGCAGGTTCCCCAGGCCGATCGCCGATTTCACCGTTCCCGAAACCAGTCCCCCGGCCTCGGTGATCCCCAGATGGATCGGCGCATCGGTCGCGTCCGCCAGTTGCTGATACGCCGCCGCCGCAAGGAACACGTCGGATGCCTTCACCGAAATCTTGAACTCGTGAAAGTCGTTGTCCATCAGCAGCCGGATATGGTCGAGCCCCGATTCCACCATCGCCTCGGGACAGGGCTCGCCATATTTCTCCAGCAGGTGCTTTTCCAGCGAGCCCGCGTTCACGCCGATCCGGATCGAACAGCCGTGGTCCTTCGCGGCCCGCACCACCTCGGCCACGCGGCGGGCATCGCCGATGTTGCCGGGATTGATGCGCAGACAGGCCGCACCCGCCTCGGCCGCCTCGATCGCGCGTTTGTAGTGGAAATGGATGTCCGCGACGATCGGGACCGGGCTTTCGGCGACAATCTCCTTCAGCGCCCGGGTCGACGCCTCATCCGGGGTCGAGACCCGCACGATATCCGCCCCGGCGGCGGCACATCGCCGGATCTGTTCCAGCGTCGCGGCCACGTCGGAGGTGATGGTGTTGGTCATCGTCTGGACGCTGATCGGCGCATCGCCGCCCACCAGGACGCGGCCGACCCGGATCTGCCGGGACTTGCGCCGCTCGATGTTGCGCCAGGGGCGGATCGGATTGTGCGTCATCGGTCAGGCTCCGCTGTTCCTAGCGGCAGCATAGGTCGCCCGGCGAGGGGCGGCAATGGGGCGGAAGGTCACTCCGACGCTGGCTGACCCGGCAGAACCGGTGCCGGCACCCCAGCCGAGGCATCGGCGGTCGCGAACCGGGCAAGATCCTCGTCCTGGGTCAGGTCGGCCTGGGCAAAGCTTTGCACCAGGGCCTCGGGCGACAGCGCTATATCCTTGGCGACCTGGGCGCCCGGCGCGACCGGGCCATAGGCGACCCCGTCCACGACGAAATAGATCGACCCGGAATTCCCGGTCCGGAACACGGCGGCCGTCTCCAGCGGCGGCACGCTGTAGCGTTCGCCCGCGTCAAGGATCTTTTCGAACAGGACCGTGCCATCGGCCGCGTTCACCCGTACCCAGGACGGGCGCACGGCCAGCACCTCGACGCCTTCCTTGGCATCCGCGATGACCTGGACCTCGCTGGTCACCGCCTTGGCCACCGCAGCGTCGACAGCATCGGTTGCGGCCACCTCGGCCAGAACCCCGGTGTCGCGCGGATTGATCGCCGCGATCGGACCATCGCGAGAGGTCAGGACCGGCACATCCAGCGCCTGCGGGCGATACAGCCGGTCAAGCACATCGGCAGGCGCCGTGCCTGCCGCAGTTGCCACCGTCTCGCCAGCAGGCTCCGTCCGGCGGGTTGCCACGACCCGCGACTCGGCACTTCCGGCATTCGACAGCGGGTCGATCTGGGCCACCACGCTTGGTGCCTCGTCCACCGGGGCCAACTGGACGCGCTGGACCTCCTGCAGCACCGACCAGCCACCGTAGCCGATCGCGCCGATCAGCGCGATCAGGACGACAATCGAGCCCAGGGCTCCCGGTTCGATCTGGGCAAAGATCGCCTCGCCGCGCGGAATGAAGCTTGCGTTCGGATCACCCAGGGGATCAGCGAATTCCGCCCGCGCCCGCGCCTTCACGAACTGCTGCGGCGATGCAGCCGCGGACAGCCCGTGCGACACCGCATAACCGGCCTCGGCGCAAAAGCGTTCAAACGCCCATTCCGGGTCCATCGCCAGATAGCGGGCATAAGACCGGACATAGCCCGCGACGAAACCCGGGGTCTCGAAAGCCGACAGGTCGGCATTTTCGATGGCGGCGATGTAGGTGGCCTTGATCTTGAGCTCGCGCTGGACGTCGAGCAGCGATTTCCCAAGCGTGGCACGCTCGCCGCGCATGAGATCACCGAGACGCAACTCGAAGTCGTCAAAGCCCTTTGGCTTGTCCGCTTCGGTCGTCGAAGGTTTTGACCTCCAACCGATCATCCGCGCCCTGTCCCCTTAGTCCACCACTCTGTGCGGTCGCCTTCCCCAGCGACTCACCGTCTTGTTCTATTCGCGAAAGCCTAGCACAGGGCAAGGGGTTTTCCACCGGGCGAAGGCCTTACGCGACGGCTTCGGCGCGATTCAGCGCACAATGTGCCCACAGTGCATCCATCGCGCGCACGAGCCGGTCGATCTCGCCCGCCCCATGCACCGGCGAGGGTGTGAAGCGCAACCGCTCGGTGCCGCGCGGCACGGTCGGGAAATTGATCGGCTGGACATAGATGCCATGATCTTCCAGCAGCATGTCCGACAGCATCTTGCAGTGCACCGGATCGCCGACATGCACCGGCACGATGTGGCTGCCATGGTCGATGATCGGCAGTCCCAGCGCCTTCAGCCGCGTCTTCAGGATCGTGGCCTGCGTCTGGTGCCGCGCCCGCAGCGCGACCCCGCCCGCGCCCTTCAGGAAGCGGACCGAGGCCACCGCCCCCGCCGCCACCGCGGGCGGCAGGCTGGTGGTGAAGATGAACCCCGGCGCATAGGACCGCACCGCATCGACCATCCGCGCCGAGGCCGCGATATAGCCGCCGAAGACGCCATAGGCCTTGGCGAGCGTGCCGTTGACGAGGTCGATCCGCTGCATCTGCCCGTCGCGTTCGGCAACCCCTGCCCCGCGCGGCCCATACATGCCGACCGCATGGACCTCGTCCAGATAGGTCAGCGCGCCGAACTCCTCGGCCAGGTCGCAGATGTCGCGGATCGGCCCGAAGTCGCCGTCCATCGAATAGATCGATTCGAAGGCAATCAGCTTCGGCGCTGCCGGATCGTCAGCCGCAAGCAACTCGCGCAGATGCGCGACATCGTTGTGGCGGAAGACGCGCTTTTCGCCCCCGCCGCGCCGGACGCCCTCGATCATCGAGGCATGGTTCAGGGCGTCGGAATAGATGATCAGCCCCGGAAAGATCACCCGCAGCGTCGAGAGCGTCGCATCGTTGGCGATGTAGGCGGAGGTGAAGACCAGCGCGGCCTCCTTGCCATGCAGATCGGCGAGCTCGACCTCCAGCCGCTTGTGCCAGACGGTCGTCCCGCTGATGTTCCGCGTTCCGCCCGAGCCAGCGCCCGTCGCCTCCAGCGCTTCGTGCATCGCGCCGAGGACCTCGGCGTGCTGGCCCATGCCCAGATAGTCGTTGCCGCACCAGACGGTGATGTCCTTCTGGCTGCCATCGGGCCGCGTCCAGACCGCCTGCGGGAACTGGCCTTGCGCCCGAGCGATGTCGATGAAGGTTCGGTAGCGTCCCTCGTCGTGCAGGCGCTGCAGGCTGGCATCGATCGCGTCGTCGTATCTGGTCATGCGTCCCGGTCCTTTTGCGGCCGTTCTCGACGAACCTCCGCCTCGGTGCCTTGATTTCGGTCAAACGGCCCGGCGATCCAAGGGGGCGTTTTGTCACCCCGCCCGGCCCCGACCCCTTTCCTTAGCGCAGCGCGCCCGCTCTGGACAGTCCCGACCCGCCTGCTAGGCTCTTTTGCGTTCACATCCCGGAGAGTGTCATGTCCCCGTCCCTCGACGCCGTCCTGCAGCGCATCGACGAAACCCTGCCCCAGTCGCTGGACCGGCTGATGGCGCTGCTCCGCATCCCGTCGATCTCGACCGACCCGGCCTACAAGGCCGACTGCGCCCGCGCGGCAGATCACCTGGCTGCCGATCTTGCCAGCCTTGGATTCAATGCCCGCGCCGCACAGACCCCCGGGCACCCGATGGTTGTGGCTCATGGCGGCGAGGGGCGGCGTCACCTGCTCTTCTACGGTCACTATGATGTGCAACCCGTTGACCCGATTGAACTTTGGGACCGCCCACCCTTCGACCCTGACCTGCAGGACACCCCGAAGGGCCGCGTGATTCGCGCGCGCGGCGCCTCAGATGACAAGGGCCAGCTGATGACCTTCATCGAGGCCTGCCGCGCCTGGAAAGCGGTCCACGGCACCCTGCCCGGCAAGCTTACGATCTTTCTCGAGGGCGAGGAAGAATCCGGCTCGCCCTCCCTCATTCCCTTCCTCGAACGGAACCGCGACGAGCTGAGCTGCGACCTCGCCCTCATCTGCGACACCGGGCTGTTCGAAGGTGCGGTCCCAGCCATCACCACCATGCTCCGGGGCCTCGTGAAAGCCGAATTCACCATCCGCGCGGCGAACCGCGACCTGCATTCCGGCATGTATGGCGGCCTGGCGCAGAACCCGCTGCACCTGATGGCGCGCCTGCTTTGCAGCCTCCACGATTCGCAAGGCCGCGTGCAGGTGCCGGGCTTCTACGATGCCGTGGACGAACTTCCCGATACCCTCCGCCAGCAGTGGCAGGCGCTTGCCTTCGACCACGCCCGCTATCTTGGCGACGTCGGCCTTTCCGTTCCCGCCGGCGAACAGGACCGGACACCGCTGGAAAGGATCTGGTCCCGCCCCACCGCCGAGGTCAACGGCCTCTGGGGCGGCTACACCGGTGCGGGCTTCAAGACCGTCCTGCCGTCCGAGGCCCATGCGAAAGTGTCCTTCCGCCTCGTCTCGCGCCAGGACCCCGACACGATCATCGCCGCCTTCCGCATCTGGGCCGAGGCGCAGATGCCCCCCGACTGCAAGATCCAGTGGCACGGCGGCAGCGACGGCGCGCCCGCCTCGGTCATGGAAATCTCCGACCCGGCTTTCGAAGCCGCCCGGCAGGCCCTGACCGAAGAATGGGGCCGCCCCGCCGCCTTTGTCGGGGCCGGAGGCTCGATCCCGGTCGCGGGCTACTTCAAGTCGATCCTTGGCATGGACGCCATGCTGATCGGCTTTGGCCGCGACGATGACCAGATTCACGCGCCAAACGAAAAATACGATCTGGACAGCTTCCACAAGGGCATCCGCTCCTGGGCCCGCATCCTGGCGCGCCTCGCGTGATGCCTGAACTTCGCGATGCAAATCCTTCTGATGAAACCGCTTTTCTTGTTCTTTGGAATGCCTACCTTGCCTACTACCGCGTCGATCTTCCCCCCGAGATCACCACCGCCACCTGGGCGCGCCTGATGGATCCCGCTTCTCCGGTCAAGGCCCGCCTGGCGCTGATCGAGGGCCAGGTCAGCGGCTTCGCCATCCACCTCCACCATCCCTCGACCTGGGTCGCGACCGAAGACTGCTATCTCGAAGATCTCTACGTTGCCGAGATGGCCCGTGGCCACGGTCTTGGCCGTGCGCTGATCGACGATCTCATTGCCCTCGCCCGGGCAAAGGGCTGGTCGCGGCTCTACTGGCACACCGACGAGGCCAACCGCCGCGCCCGCGCGCTCTATGACAGCTACATCCGGTCGGACGGCCATATCCGCTACAGGCTCGCGCTGTGAAATGAAAACGGGGGCCCGAAGGCCCCCGTTTCTTGCGCGTCGGGCCGGGTTCATCCCGCCTTCAGCGCCGAAGCTTCCTTCTTCTTGCCATTCGCATCCCAGGTGATCGTCACCTTCTCGCCAGCCTTGAACGCCTTCAGATCGACGCCCTTGGGCACGGTGTAGGACGATCCGTCCTGCAGCACCACGGTCATGGCCTTGGCGTCGATCGACTTGATGACCCCGGACGTGGTGGTCGGCGGGGCGGCCAGCACGGCACCCCCGAGGCCAAGCGAAGCGACCAGGGCAAGAGCAAGAGTGTTCGAACGCATCATACGTCTCCTGTATCGGGAACGGTCCGCACGGGATCTCCGTTCCGGAAAAATCCCGGCGCGCCGGGCCTGTCGCGTCGATGGTCTGGACCATCCGGCAGGCTCTGGTCGGGATGTCGTGACCCTACACCTGCTGCAGTGCGGCGCGAAGGGGGTCTCACGCCAAGGTGCCAGCGCGTGAGGCCGCGTGTGGCACGGCCGCGTGAGCCGCCGTGAACCCGGGTGCCGCTTTCCGTCGGATCCCGGTGCGATTTCCGGGCATTGCCTGCCTCACGGCCCCGGGCGTCAGATGCCGCAGGAACCTGCCAAAGCCAGGGCGACACCTCATAGGTCCGCGAGCCCTGCGCGATCCCTGCGCGATCCGCCCCATGATCCGGCCTTGCCGGCTGGGATTGCCCTCGGCACGGGCTGGCAGGAAAGCCCGCCACCAGCCGGCCCGGCCGACTCGGTCCTGTGCCGCATCGCCCGTTTTGGCGACCGGCACGGCAGCAGGCGATGCCGGACGCGCGTGATGCTGATGGAAGAGACTGGCGCGGTGGACGGGGCTCGAACCCGCGACCCCCGGCGTGACAGGCCGGTACTCTAACCAACTGAGCTACCACCGCGCGCTGGACCGGGCAGATAGTGGGTTGGGCCGGGGGCGTCAAGCGGGAAACGCCGCGCCTTGACGCCACGCGTCCCCTCGATGGGCAGGATGGGGGCCAACCTGCCATCTTGTCAGCCTACCCCGGCGCGCCCGGCGTCGCGGGCCCCGACGCGGGGGCGCAGGCAGCGGGGCGCGTGGCGGCACCACCGCCCGCCAATCCCAGACAGACGGCGGAGGCCCGCAGCCAACCTCATGAAGTCAAGGCCCCAGAAAGGCAGACCGCGCGCGGCACCGTTGCGGCCTTGGATGCGGAAGATCGGAGGAACTGGCGCGGTGGACGGGGCTCGAACCCGCGACCCCCGGCGTGACAGGCCGGTACTCTAACCAACTGAGCTACCACCGCGCGTGGACGGCGGGATAGACGCATCTCACGAGGCCGTCAATGGGGGTTCAGCGGTCCGGTGCCGGGATGAACTCTCCGTCATCCCCGGGCGGCAGCTTGAAGCGACCGTGCTGCCAGTCCCCCGCGCGCCAGGCTTCTTTCGCAGCCTCGATCTTCTCCTTCGACGAGGCGACGAAATTCCACCAGATGAAACGGGGGCCGTCCATCGTGGCCCCCCCGAGGAGCATGACCCGCGCCCCCTGCGGTCCGGCCGTCACCGACACCCGGTCGCCGGGCCGGAAAACCAGCATCCGTCCCGCCGGGAAGACCTGGCGCGCCGAAGAGACCTCGCCGTCAAGGATGTAGACCCCCCTGTCCTCGTGGTCGTCCGGCAGGGGTATCGTCGCACCCGGGGCCAGGCGGGCGTCGGCGTAGAAGACCTCGGAAGGCATCTCGAGGCTGACCCGTTCCCCCCAGGCATGGCCGAGGATCAGGCGAACCTCTTTCCCCTCGCCGTCCAGTTCCGGCAGGGCCGCGCGGCCAAGGTGGATGAACCCCGCCGGAGCTTCCTCGCGGTCCTTCGGCAGGGCGAGCCAGGTCTGCAATCCGAACATCGACAGGGGGGACATGCGGGCCGCGCCGTCGGTCCGTTCGGAATGGGTGATCCCCTGCCCCGCCAGCATCCAGTTCACCGCGCCGGGTTCGATCCAGGCATCGGTCCCGAGGCTGTCGCGGTGGTGGAGGCGACCTTTCAGCAGGTAGGTGACGGTGCCGAGGCCGATGTGGGGGTGGGGGCGGACGTCGATGCCGGTGCCGGTCAGGAATTCGGCCGGACCCATCTGGTCGAAGAAGATGAAGGGGCCGACCATCTGCCGCTGGGCCGAGGGCAGCGCGCGGCGGACCTCGAACCCGCCGAGGTCGCGGGCGCGGGGGACGATGACGGTCTCGATCGCGTCGACGGCGTCGCCGAGGGGGATGGAGCGGTCCAAGAGCGGGTTCCACATGGGCGGATCTCCTTACGGGGGGAAGGTAGACCGGGGCGGGCGGAATTTCATCCCGATCTGGCCGCGCGGGGGCTGTGCGAGGCTGAACAGGCGGGGGGCGCCACGCGTGGCATGGTTCGGCGGGCACGATGATTCAACGGGTTGGCCAGGGAGGCTCACGATTTGGCAAGACTTGCACCGGCGGCGACGGCACGTCGACGACGGCGTCCCGCCTTGCCGGGGAGGCCGAGGAGAAGACACGTCGCACGCGGAGGTCGCGCGGAGGTCGCGGGCCGTGCGCACAGGGCCCTTGAATTGCACGACCGGGTAATATCCGATGGACCCGGAGAATCGGAAAGGGGTCGAGGTGACGATCCGCAGCGACTTTCCCCGGCCGATCGCCGGGACCGAGGACATGGGCATCCCGATGCCCGACGGCACCCGGCTTTCGGCGCGGGTCTGGATGCCCGCGGATGCGCCGGTCAACCCGGTCCCGGCGGTGCTGGAATACATCCCCTACCGCAAGCGCGACGGAACCCTGCCGCGCGATGAGCTGATGCATCCCTGGTTCGCCGGGCACGGCTATGTCGCGGTCCGGGTCGACATGCGCGGCACGGGCGACAGCGGCGGGTTGCTGGACGACGAATATTCAGCCCAGGAAATGGACGACGCGCTGGCGGTGATCGACTGGCTGTCGCGTCAGCCCTGGTGCACCGGGTCCGTGGGAATGATGGGAAAGTCCTGGGGCGGGTTCAACTGCCTGCAGGCGGCCTGGAACGGGCATCCGGCGCTGAAGGCGGTGGTCAGCGTCTGTTCCACGACCGACCGCTTCGCCGATGACATCCATTTCAAGGGCGGCTGCCTCCTGGGCGAGAATTTCGGCTGGGGCGCGGTGATGCTGGCCTATTCCTCGCGGCCCGCCGATCCCTTGCTGCGCAACGACTGGCGCGGCGACTGGCTGCGGCGGCTGGAGGCGGAGCCCTGGCTCGCGCCGCGCTGGGCCGCGCATCAGGCACGGGACGGCTATTGGCGGCACGGGTCGGTCGGCGAGGACTGGGCGCGCAACCGGGTGCCCGCGATGATCTGGGGCGGGTGGGCCGACAACTACATGAACACGGTCGCGGCGCTGGTGGAACATTCCCCGGCACCCACCAAGGGGATCGTCGGGCCCTGGGTGCACCAGTATCCCCATACCGCCGTGCCCGGGCCGCAGGTCGGGTTTCTGCAACTGGCCCTGCGCTGGTGGGACCGCTGGCTGAAGGACATCCCGAACGGGGCCGAGACGGACCCCGCCTATCGCGCCTATGTCCTGCACTCCGCGCCGCCGGACGCGAGCGCCGCATACCGGCCCGGGCATTGGGTGGAGGAGCGCGCCTGGCCGTCGCCGCGCGTGAGCCCGACGGTCCTGCATCTGGCCAGCGCCGGAGCGGGGGTCTTGCACCCCCCAAGCCATTGGTCACCTGAACCAATGGCGTCGACCAACGGCTTGCCGGCAGGATTTTTGGCGAAGACGCGGCCGGACCAGATGGCCGCGCTGCCGCTGTGCTCGCCGCAGCATCTTGGCCTTCAGGCAGGCGAGTTCTTTCCGATGGGGCTGAACGCCGAGATGCCGGGGGATCAGGCGGCGGATGACGCGCTGTCGCTGTGCCTCGACGGCGAGGTTCTGGCGGAAGACCTGCAGCTTCTGGGCGCGGCAGAGCTGCGGCTGCGGCTGGCGTCCGACAAGCCCCAGGCCTTCGTCGTGGCGCGGCTGTGCGACGTGGCCCCCGATGGATCGTCGGTTCGGATCGCGCATGGCATGCTGAACCTCTGCCACCGCGCCAGCCGCGAGAACCCGGCGCCGATGGTGCCCGGCGAGGCGGTCGAGGTCGCGTTCCTGCTGGACCAGATGGGCTATCGCCTGGCTGCAGGGCATCACCTGCGGCTGGCGCTATCGACGAGTTACTGGCCTTTCGTCTGGCCCTCGCCCGAGGCCGCGACCCTGACGGTGACCGGGGGCAGCCTGACCCTGCCGGTGCATCAGGGTGCCGACCGGCCGGAATGGACCCCGCCGGCCGCCGAACATGCCGCCCCCTGGGCGCATCGGGTGATCCGGGAGGGTCGCGCGCGCCGCCGTGTCGAGCGTGACCTTGTCACGGGCATCGTGACGCTGGTGGTCGAGGATGACCAGGGCGAGCGCGAGAACCTGACGCATGGTCTTGTCACCGGCGAAAGCCTGACCGAACGCTGGGAGATTCACCCGGATGACCCCTTGTCGGCCCGCGCCACCCATCTCTGGGAGCAGCGCCTGTCGCGCGGGGACTGGGCGGTGCGGACCCGGGCCTGGGCGGAAATGACCGGGACCGGGACACACCTGCGCATGCAGGCGCGGCTGACCGCCTGGGATGGCGACGCGGTCGTGTTCGACCGGCACTGGGACGAGGAGGTGGAACGCACATTCGTCTGAACGAAATGTGTTGCCCGGCGGGGCGGCACGCGGTCTATTGATTGCACAGTCAACAAAAGGTTCCCCGCGATGATCGGGGACCAGACAGGGAGACGACGATGAACGACAAGGTGAACCAGTTGGACTGGATGGTGGCACAGGCGAAGGCCGGACGGATGTCCCGTCGCGAGTTCGTCGGACGCACGACCGCGCTTGGCGTGTCGGCCGGCCTCGCCTCGGCGCTGTTCGGCAAGGCCGCGCAGGCCCAGGAGGCGAAGAAGGGCGGGGTGATCCGCGTCGGGATGCAGGGCGGCGAATCGACGAACAGCCTGGACCCGGCGCTGGCGGCGTCGGAAGTTCCGTTCCAGGTCAACATGACCTGGGGCGAGATGCTGTGCGACGTGAAGCCGGACGGCACTCTCGACATGCGTGTCGCCGAGGAAGTCTCCTCGTCCCCGGATGCGACCGAGTGGAAGTTCAAGGTGCGCGCGGGCGTGGAGTATCAAGGCGGCGGCACGGTGACAGCCGAGGACGTGGTAGCGACGCTGAAGCGGCACACCGACGAAAAGGCGCAGTCCGGGGCCCTGGGGATCGTGCAGGGCATCGCGGACATGAAGGCCGAGGGCGACATGGTCACGCTGAAGCTGAACGCGGCCAATGCGGACCTGCCCTATCTGATGGCCGACTATCACCTGATCATCCAGCCGGGTGGCGGGGTCGACAATCCGGCGGCGGGAATCGGCGCGGGACCTTATGCGGTCGTGGTGAACGAGCCGGGCGTGCGGCACACGTTCAAGAAGCATCCGAACTATTTCGACAGCACCATCGGCCACGCCGACGAGGTCGAGATCCTGGTGATCAACGACAACACCGCGCGGACGGCGGCGCTGCAGTCGGGCCAGGTCCACATGATCAACCGGGTTGATCCCAAGATCGTCGAGCTGCTCAAGGGTGTGCCCGGCGTGCAGATCAAGGCGGTCGCCGGGCGCGGGCACTATGTCTTCATCATGCATGTCAACAAGGCGCCTTTCGACAACAACGACCTGCGGATGGCCCTGAAATACGCGATCAACCGGCAGGAGATGGTGGACAAGATCCTTGGCGGTCTTGGCAGCCGGGGCAACGACTTCCCGATCAACGCGGCCTACCCGCTGTTCGACGACACCATCCCGCAGCGCGAATATGACGCGGCACTGGCGGCCGAGTATTACAAGAAATCCGGCCACGACGGCTCGCCCATCGTGCTGCGCACCGCGGCCGGGGCGTTCCCCGGCGCGGTGGATGCGGCAAACCTGTTCGCGGCCTCGGCCAACGCGGCGGGCATCCCGCTGCAGATCCAGCTTGAGCCCGACGACGGCTACTGGTCGAATGTCTGGAACGTGCAGCCCTTCATCGCCTCATACTGGGGCGGGCGTCCGGTGCAGGACCAGATGTATTCCACCGCCTATCTGTCCACGGCGGAATGGAACGACACCAAGTTCAAGAATGCCAAGTTCGACGAACTTCTGCTGGCGGCGCGGGGCGAATTGGACACGGCCAAGCGCAAGGGCATGTATTCGGAGATGGCGAAGATCCTGCGCGACGAAGGCGGGCTGATCCTGCCGATGTTCAACGACTTCGTCTCGGGCGTCAGCGACGTGATCGGCGGCTGGGTCGACGATCCGAACGGCGAGCTGATGAACGGGCGTGCGCAGGTGAAGACCTGGCTGAACGCCTGAGGCGGGTCCGGTGCATCCGATCCTGACACTGGTGGTCCAGCGCATCGCGCTGGGCCTTCTGCTGTTGCTGGCCGTATCTGCGGTCATCTTCCTTGGCGTCGAGGCGCTGCCCGGCGACACGGCGCAGGCGATCCTCGGACAGCAGGCCACGCCCGAGGCTCTGGAGAACCTGCGCGAGAAGATGGGGCTGAACCAGCCGCCGCTCACCCGCTATTTCCAGTGGCTGGGAGGCGTCCTGACCGGCGATCTGGGCAAGGCGCTGACCAATGGCGCGGACATCGCGCAGTCAATCGGGCAGCGTCTGGGCAACACGCTGTTTCTGGCCGGTTGCGCCGCCGTCATCGCCGTGCCGCTGGCCATCTTCCTTGGCGTCATCGCCGCGCGCCATGCCGGGCGCTGGCCGGACAAGCTGATCTCGGGCGTCACCCTGACCACGATCTCACTGCCCGAATTCGTCGCGGCCTATTTCGTGATCTTCCTCTTCACCCAGTTGATCCCGATCTTCCAGCCGGTCGCCATGGTCTTTCCGGGGATGAGCTTCTGGGCCAAGCTGAACGCCATCGCCCTGCCCGTCATCGTGCTGGTCCTCGTCGTCCTTGCCCACATGATGCGGATGACCCGCGCCGCGATCCTGAACGTGATGCAGTCGGCCTATATCGAGACGGCCGAACTCAAAGGCCTTTCTCCGATGACGATCATCTGGAAGCACGCCTTCCCCAACGCCATCGCGCCGGTGGTCAGCGTGGTGATGCTGAACCTTGCCTATCTGGTGGTCGGCGTCGTCGTGGTCGAGGTGGTCTTCGGCTACAACGCCCTTGGGCAATACCTTGTCGACCACGTCACCAAACGCGACCTGCCGGTGGTGCAGGCCGTCGGCCTGATCTTCGCCGCCGTCTACATCGTCCTGAACATGCTGGCCGACATCATCGGCATCCTGGCCAATCCGCGCCTGAGGCACCCGAAATGAGGATGCCGCTCTCTGCTGTTGTCGGGCTGATCCTGACCGGCACCTTCCTGTTCGTCGCGATCTTCGCGCAATGGATCGCTCCCTTTCCGCTGGACGACAGCTCCGGCGCGCAGTGGGAGGGCTTTTCCGCAACGCACTGGCTGGGCACCGACACCATCGGCCGCGATATCCTGAGCCGGCTGATCTTCGGCGCACAGGTCACGATCTTTGTGGCTTTGGCCTCGTCGGTGCTGGCCTTCAGCCTCGGGGCGTTCCTCGGCTTTCTCGCCGCGGTGAAGGGTGGCTGGATCGACCAGCTTCTGTCCCGCCTGGTCGATCTGGTGATGGCGGTGCCCTCGCTGATCGTGGCGCTGGTGATGCTGTCGGTGCTGCCGCTGAACATGACGGTGCTGATCCTGGTGATGGGACTTCTGGATTCCACCCGCGTCTTCCGGCTGAGCCGCGCCGTCGCGGTGGATATCGCGGTGATGGACTTTGTCGAGGCCGCGAAGCTGCGCGGCGAGAAGGGCACCTGGGTGATCTTCCGGGAAATCCTGCCGAATGCCCTGTCACCGCTGGTGGCCGAATTCGGCCTGCGCTTCATCTTCGCGGTCCTGTTCATCTCCACCCTCTCGTTCCTCGGCCTCGGCATCCAGCCGCCGCTGGCGGACTGGGGCGGGATGGTGAAGGAAAACAAGGACGGGCTGATCTACGGCAAGTCGGCGGCGCTTCTGCCCGCCGCCGCCATCGCGGCGCTTGCGATCAGCGTGAACCTGGTCGCCGACTGGATCCTGACCCGCACCTCCAGCCTGAAGGGAGGGCGCGGTGGCTGAGCCCCTGCTTGCGATCAAGGGCCTGGTGATCGAGGCCACATCCTACCCGCCCGGCGAGCCGCCGAAGAACGTGACCCTGGTCCACGGTGTCGATCTGACGCTGGAACCCGGTCGCGTGCTGGGTCTGATCGGCGAAAGCGGTGCGGGAAAGTCCACCATCGGCCTTTCTGCCATGGCCTATGGCCGGGGCGGGGTGCGGCTTACCGGGGGCACGATCCATCTGAACGGGCGGGAAATCCGGCTGGCCGATGCCAAGGCATTGCGCGCGCTCCGGGGCTGCGAGGTGACCTATGTCTCGCAATCGGCGGCGGCCAGCTTCAACCCGGCCAGGCAGATCATGGAGCAGGTGATCGAAACCTCGCTGAGCCACGGGCTGCTGTCGAAGTCCGAGGCCGAGGCGCGGGCCGTGGCATTGTTCAGGAAGCTGGGACTGCCGAACCCCGAAACCATCGGTCGCCGCTATCCGCATCAGGTCTCGGGCGGGCAGTTGCAGCGCTGCATGACCGCGATGGCCCTGTGCCCGAAGCCCGATCTGGTGATCTTTGACGAGCCGACGACGGCGCTGGATGTGACCACGCAGATCGACGTCCTCGCCGCGATCAAGGAGGCGATCCGGGATACGCAGGTCGCGGCGCTTTACATCACTCACGATCTTGCCGTGGTGGCGCAGGTGGCCGACGAGATCATGGTGCTGCGCCACGGGCGCATGGTGGAACTGGGTGAGACCGGGCAGATCATCCATCGCCCGCGCGAGGATTATACCAAGGCGCTGGTCTCGGTCCGGGGGCTGGACCACAGCGAAAAGGCCCCGGCCCCGCCGGTCCTGCAGGTGCAGACCCTGACAGCGCGGTATCGGGGCACCAGGTTCGACGTGCTGAAGAACGTCTCGATGGAACTTCCGGCGGGGCAGACGCTGGCGGTGGTGGGGGAATCGGGGTCGGGCAAGTCGACGCTTGCCCGCGCGATCACCGGGCTCTTGCCACCGTCGCAGGGGCGGATCAGCTTTGCCGGGCGGACGCTTTCGGCAGACCTTGCCGGGCGCAGCAAGGACGACCTGCGCGAGATCCAGATGATCTACCAGATGGCTGACACCGCGATGAACCCGCGCCAGACGGTGGGGACGATCATCGGGCGGCCGCTGGAATTCTACTTCGGTCTGCGCGGGGCGGAACGCGACAGGCGCGTGCAAGAGCTCTTCGACCAGATCGAGATGGGCAAGGGCTTTGCCGCACGCTATCCGGCCGAGCTTTCGGGCGGCCAGAAGCAGCGGGTCTGCATCGCGCGGGCGCTGGCTGCGAACCCGAAGCTGATCATCTGCGACGAAGTGACCTCGGCCCTGGACCCTCTGGTGGCGGACGGGATCCTGAAGCTGCTTTTGAACCTGCAGGCCGAGGCGGGGGTGGCGTATCTCTTCATCACGCATGACCTGGCGACCGTCAAGGCGATCGCCGACAAGATCGCGGTGATGTACAAGGGGGCGGTGGTCCGCTACGGCCAGAAGTCGGACGTGCTGACCCCGCCGTTCGACGACTATACCGACCTGTTGCTCAGCTCGGTCCCCGAGATGGAACTGGGCTGGCTGGAAGGGGTGATCGCGCACCGGAAGATGGAAAGCGCGGGGAACTGACGGGGCCGCCAGCCATACCATGAGCCATACGCTTTCCAGACAGATGCCAGACGGTTTCCAGCCATGACCAGACTTCTTCTCATCATCCTTGACGGCGTGCCTTGGCGGAATTGGCGGCGGCTGTTCGGCAACCTCGAGGGCTGGGTCGAACAGGGCGAGGCGCGGGTGCGCCGGATGCGGGCGGTGCTGCCTTCGACCTCGGCTTCGTGCTATGCCTCGATCCACACCGGCGTGCCGCCGCAACAGCATGGGATCTGGGACAATGCGGGCATCCGGCGACTGGAATTTCCCGATGTTTTCAGCGAGTTGACGAAGGCGGGCAAGAAGACCGGCGCCGTGACGCACAGCTACTGGTCCGAGTTCTTCAACCGCGCGCCCTTCGATGTGGTGCGCGACATCGAATATGACGAACCGGGCGGCCCGATCACGCACGGCCGGTTTCACACGATGCACGGCTACGGGCATGCAAACCAGATGACGCCTGCGGACTTCGATCTGTTCGGCACCCTCACAAGGTTGTGCGAAATCAGGGAGATCGACTACGGCATCCTGCACACCTGCACGCTGGACAGCATGGGGCATCGCTTTTTTCACGACTGCGCCGAGATGGATCATGCCTGCGGCCACCTTGACGCGATCCTTGCCCCGTTCCTGCACCGCTGGCGGCAGGCGGGCTATGAGGTGATCGTCACCGCCGACCATGGCCAGGATGCCCGAGGCCATCATGGCGGGACGGGCGAGGACCAAAGGGACTTTGCGCTTTATTATTTCGGAAACAGTAGCTTGCCGCCCGAAGATGATGTCCTGGATCAACTTTCGCTTGCCCCTTCGATCCTGACGCGGATGGGGGTTCGGGTGCCCCCGACGATGACCGCTAAGCCCTTTCTGACGGCCTGACGGGCCAAGCTGGCGGGGGCCGTGCGACCGGCGCAACCCGAAGGCCACAGCCGGCAATTTCGGCTGCACTTCAAGGCCTTCGCCGGTTGAAAGCGCCCAGCGCAACGTGCATCGTTGCCGCATACGGTTCTGGGGTCCCGTTCATGGTCCGGTTTGCGGTCAACCTCCTTGGCTCTTGCCGGGTCGCGCGCGTTGCGACCGGGGAAGAGCTTGCGTTCCGGACCCGCAAGACCCGGCTTTTGCTGGGACTTCTGTTGCTGAGCCCGGGCTGGCGGCTGAACCGCGAGCAGCTTGCATCGCTGCTTTGGGATCCCGCGCCCGAAGCGCTGGCGCGGTCCAGCCTGCGCCAGGCCCTGCGTGAACTGCGCGAGGTGCTGGGGCCGGACGGCGAAGATGTGGTCGAGGCCGACCGGTTTTCCGTCGCGCTGAACGGTTCGGCCTTCGATGTCGATGTCCACCGCTTTCGCGAGCTGATCACCGCCGGGGCGCAGGACCCCCGGGCGCTGATCTCGGCTGCCGCGCTGTGGCAGGGAGAGCTTTTCGGTCCCGCGCAACCCAGCGCCCCGGTCTTCGAGGCCTGGTTGCAGATCGAACGGTCGCAGGTGCGCTCGGTCGTGACCGGCGCCCTGACCGACCAGTTGGAAAAACTGATCGCAGCCAATGCCTACACGGATACCCGCATCGCCGAAGAGCTGGTGCGGATCGAGCCCAGCCACGAGCTTGCGCATCAGTTCATCATGCGGTTCCACGCCCAGCGGGGCGACCAGTCCGCCGCGCTGCGCCAGTTCGGCCTGTTGGAAAAGGCCCTGGCGGAGGAGCTGGACAGCGAGCCGAGCGAGGCGTCGAACGAGCTTCTGGTTGCGATCAAGTCCGGCGAGGTCTCGCTGCAGCGCCACGCCGCTTTGCCTGCGGTCAGGGTCCCGACCCTGTCGCGCGGCGGCCCGCCGCGGATCACCATCCGCCCGCCCCTGACCCGATACACCGACGCCAGCAAGGACTATCTCGGCGAAGGCTTTGCTTTCCTGGCCAAATCCTGCCTGTCGCGCTTTCGCTGCTGGATCGTCATTCCATGGCCTTCGAGCGGTTTCGAATCGGCCACCGCTGTCGATTTCACTGCCGTTGCCCGGGTGATCGACGCGGATTTCGCGGTGGACTGCGTGCTGGACTGGCGCGCGGGGGACGGCAAGCTGTTCGTGACGCTGGTCGACTGCCGCGATGGCAGCGAGGTCTGGTCCGCGCTTTATCCGGTCAGGGAACACGATCTGCAGGAGGTCAGTTCCTCGGTCGCGGGGGCGGTTGCGGCCAATCTGGCCAGCCAGGTCAACCACATCACGCTGTTGCGCCATGCCAGATCCACGCCCGGCAATCCGGTGGCCTATGACCTGTGGCTGAAGGGGCACCAGCTGTCGCGCCTGTGGTCGGCCGAGGCGGATGCAGAGGCCGAGGCGATGTTCCTCAGGGCCATCGAGCTTGACCCGGGACTTGCCGGGAGCCACGCGAGCCTGGCACAAATCCTGTGCAGCCGCAGCCTGGTCCGCCCGGGCTATCCCGACCGGCAGCACGATTGCGCGGCGGCCTTCAGACACGCCCGCGAAGCGATCGCGCTGGACCCCTATGATCCGCGCTGTCACATCAGCATGGCCTGGACCTGGCTGATCGCCAAATCGGCCGAGCGCGCGAAAACGCATTTCCGCATGGCGGTCGACCTGAATCCGAATGACTCAGAGGCCCTGATTTCCGCCGCTTGCGGCCTGGCCTTCCTTGGGCACATCGATGATGCCAAGGGCCTTGCCGCGAAAGCCGTGCAGATGAACCCGGTCTATCCCGAGTATTACACCGACTATCTGTCAGCCATCCAGTTTCTCGACGCCGACTATCAGACGACGATCGAAACGGTCGAGAAGTGCCTTGAAGGCTTTCCGGACCGCGCGGCCCTTGCCGCCGCCGCCTGGGCCCTCTTGGGACATACCGCACAGGCAGGGGCCGCCTACCGGTACTTTTCGACGCTGACGGCATCGAAATGGGAGGGCAACGGCCGCGCGGCAGACGACGATCTTGAAAAATGGCTCATGGAAGTGCTGCCGATCCACTGGCCGAAGGGGCAGCAAAGCCTTCTTTCCGGCCTCAGGCTTGCCCGCAAGATGGCCGGGCAGGCCTGAGGCCAAGCGGTGCCTATCGGCACTTGCGCATGAAGTAGCGCGCCAGCAGCACCTTGAAGCGCACCTCCGGCATGTTGCCGTAGGTCGGCTCGTCGGGGAAGACAGGCGGTGTCTCGAGATCGCCCGCCCATGGCACCTTCACATGCATCCGGTTCGGGGTGTCGTAGACCGGCACGATCTCGATCGTGTCAGGGATCTCGCCGTTCGGGCCCGCGTCCGGCCCATCATAGCGATAGCCGTTTCGATGCAACCAGCCCCTCGTGTCGGCGTTGAACTTGCGCCACTCGGATTTCGGCGTGTCCCTGAAGGCGCTTTTGCTGACCTTCATGATCGCCTCGCCGGTCTCTGCCTGATCTGCCACCGAGTTGCTTTTCAGCTTGATGAATCCCGCCATTGCGCCGTCACTCCCCTTCTAGTTGGTCCGTTTCCGCGTCGGGTCTCTGCCCCAGTGTTCCGCCAGGTTCGTGATGCCAGCGTGAAATGGGGAACGGGCGTCCGATTCCGACCTTGATCCCTGCGACCTTCCTGCCTTGAATGTGGGCATGAAGCAAAACCCTGCCGAGATGATCGAACGGCTGACACAGGCCCTGGCAGATGATTTCCGCATCCTGCCGCTGGCGCGGCCCGGCGCGCCGCTGTTCCTGGCCATCGCCCTGCCGACGGATGAAGGCGTGACCGGGCTGCTGCCAAGGCTTCCGGCCGGGCGCGGGATGACCATGCCGCAAGCGATGCTGGCTGCCGGGGCCGAAGCGCTGGAACTCCGCGCGAGCCTGGCGCAGCAGCACCTGGCGGAGTTGCAAGGGCTGCCCCGGCAAGATGGTCTGGCCGTGGTCACCGCGACCGATCTTGTGTCGGGTGTGACGGCCCCGGTCCCCGCGCAAAGCGTCTTTCTCGACTGTGCCGCCGTCCTGGCCGAACCGCTGCGGGACGACGCGGACTCGACAGGATGCGCGACGGGTGCAACCCGTGACAGTGCCGTGGCGGCGGCGCTTTGGGAATGCGTGGAGCGCGACGCGGTGGCCCTGTGGTGGCATGGCAACCGGCAGGGCGCCGCCGTTGCGCTGGAAGTGATCGACGCGCAGCAGCCAAGGCTGTTCTGGTGGCTGCACCAGCGTCCCCGCGCGACACGGCTTCTCGACATCACGACGGATATCGGCTTGCCGGTCGTGGTCGCCGTGGCCGCAGAACCCGATGGCCGGGCGTTGGCGATCGGATCGGCGGCGCGCCCGGTTCTGGCGGATGCGGCACTTGCCGCGGTGACCGAGCTGGTGCAGACCGAGGCCAGTCTCGACCTCGCGCGCGAGGCTGGCCAGACCGAGGCGCTGGACTGGAGTGCGCGGGCCGCGATGGGCGGACAGCCGCAGTTTCTGCCGGGTCCGGCGCGGCGCTCCGGGCCGCTGACGGTGCCGGATCTTCTGGCTCGGCTGGCGCATCTTGGCCACCGCGTCCTGGCGGTCGAGATGACGCTTCCCGGCGATCCGATGCCCACGATGCGCGTGATGGTGCCGGGCCTGTGCGCGATGCGGGGCCGGACCGATACCCCGCGCTTTGCCCGGCTTTGCCCCGGGCAGCCCGGCCTGAACCTGCCCGAACCCTTTTGATCCAGGCCCGCAAGAGGCACCCCATGCCGCAGATCACCAGTCCGCATTCGCTGTTCCGGATCGGCGCCGCAGCCGCGCCGCAGTCCACGGCCATCGGCGATACGGCATCGCAGTCGCGCTACTGCTACCGCTTTCCCGATCTGGCCAAGGACAGCCGAGCGGGCTGTTTTCGGGGACTGAGCGCCGCCGCGACCTTCGATCGGCTCAAGGCGTTCGAGAAGGCGACGCGCATTCCGATGAGCAACCTGCCGATGCTGCGGATGCCGCTTCCGGCGGTATACACCTATTTCGGGCAGTTCGTGAACCACGACATCTCGGCCCCGGTGGGCGATGTCATCACCCGTCCGGACCTGCCCGAGCCCGTCGAGGTGATCGGCGCGTCCGACCTGGCCGGGCTTGAGCGGCGTCGCCGCTTTTCGGTGCCGGTCATCCTGCGGCAGTTCATCAACGAGCAACCCAACCCGCTGTCGCTGGACAGCCTGTATGGCGAGGGCCCGCTGAGCGCCGATCCCGAGATCAGGGCGCTCTACGATGCGGATGGCATGAGTTTCCGGCTGGGCAGGACACGGCGCGAGGTCGATCAGGTCTTCATTGACCAAGAACAGAACCCGGACCTGGTCGCCCATGCCAGGGATGCGCCGGATATCCTGCGGCAGGACGGCAAACCGCTGATCGCGGACCGGCGCAATGACGAGAACCTGGTGATCAGCCAGCTCCACCTCGGTCTGCTTTTGTTTCACAACAAGACAGTGGCCGCACTGAAGGACCGGTTTCCGCGCGATCCGGCCGGATGCTTCGCCCAGGCGCGCCAGCTGGTGCTGCTGCATTATCACTGGCTGATCCTGCATGACTTTCTCGACAAGCTCTTGTCGCCCGCGGCGCTGCGGACACCTCTGGCGGCCCGGCCGCAGACCCTGCCCGCGGCCAGGACCGTGCCGCTGGAATTCACCACCGCCGCGTTCCGCTTTGGCCATTCGATGGTTGGCTCGGCCTATGACTTCAACGCCAATTTCGGGACCGGGAGCCGGTTGGGCAACCGGGGCGCGTCGCTGCAGCAGCTGTTCCAGTTCACCACGCATCGCAACATGGGCAGTTCCGCCGCCGAGACGCTGCAGTTGCCGGATCACTGGGTCATCGACTGGAACCGGATGAGCCGGCCATCAGGTGCGGCCGGTGGTGGCGGGGCCGAGAGAATCGACCTGACCTTTGCCAGCGACATGCTGAACGCAATCGGTGCATCAGACGTCGCGGCGCATGGCTCGATCCTGTTTCGCAACATCATGCGCGGCTTTCATCGCCGCATTCCGTTCGGCCAGGTGCTGGCCCGGGAATACGGGGTGCGGGTGCTGGACAGCGGCGACATCGCGGCGGCCCTGCCGCCGGGGTTCATCGATGGACCCGGGTCGCCGCGTCTGCCGGACTTTGCGGCGCGCAACGGGCTTTTGCAGGAAACCCCGGCCTGGCTCTACTTCCTGTGCGAGGCGCACATCCGTGAAAGCGGCGAGCGGATCGGCGAATCGGCAAGCCACCTGATCGCCGACACGATCACCGGGCTGATGCGCCACATGCCGCATTCGGTCCTGAACCATGACGGCGGGACCTGGCATCCCGATCAGACCCCGTTTCCAACGCAGCCGGGCGGGCTGACGACGATCGGCGCGCTGCTGCAGTTCGCGGTCAAGGGCACCGGCGCAGAAGAGGTCGGGCCAGGGTGATCCGATGGGTACGGGCTGGACATTCCGGCGGTTTCGCCGCTAAGACGCTGCGACGCGCGGGATGCGCGCGGCGTGCGGTCGCGTGCCGCCGCCCCCCATGACGACCTTGTGGAGAAGCCGAGGCCATGACCGTCGATTTCCTGACCTCCGGCCCGAAGTCGCGGCTGGTCCGGCGACTGGCGCTGGGTCTTTTCCTGCTGCCGGTTGCGGCCTGCGCGCCCTCGTTCAGCAAGATGCAGCTATACCCGCTGCAGGGCGAGATTGCCGACTCGGATCCGACCCTGGTGATCCGCGCCACGGCGAAGAACACGACCGGCACCTCTGGCGCCCTGTCGTTCCGGCTGCCGGGGCGGGGCAAGTGCACCGGCACCTGGAGCTCGCTGACCCCGCGCACGGTGTCGAATTCCAAGGGGCTGGCGCTGACCTGGAAAAAGACCGGGGGCGAGGTCGGGACCGCGCGGGAAACCGTGGCGGGCGTCAACAACGGCGAGATCTATGCGGTCTGTGAAGATGGCACCCGGGTGCAGGGCACCTTCGTCATCGGTTCCGGCACGGCCAGCGGCACCGGGCAGGCGTCCGACACCAATGGCAACGTCTACAAGCTGTTGTTCTGATCAGCGGGCACGCACCGCGTCGTCCAGCACGGCCCGCACCGTTTCGCCCGGCACATCTTCGGCCACGAAGGCCTGACCGATCCCGCGCGCGAGGATGAAACGCAGCTTGCCGTCCACCACTTTCTTGTCCTGACCCATCAGCGCGATCAGCGTCTCGGACCCCGGGATCTCGCCGGGGATGTCGCGGATGTCGACCTTCATTCCCATCGCGGCAAGATGCGCTCGGACCCGGCTGGGATCTTCCTGACTGCACAGTCCAAGGCGCGAGGAAACTTCAAAGGCCAGCGCGCAGCCGATGGCGACGCCTTCGCCATGCAGCAGCCGGGAGGAATATCCTGTCGCCTTTTCAAGCGCGTGGCAGAAGGTGTGGCCAAGGTTCAGAAGCGCGCGTTCGCCTTCCTCGGTCTCGTCACGGGCAACGATCCCGGCCTTCATCTCGACCGACCGCGTCACCGCCCGCAGCCGCGCCGCTGGATCGCCAGCCCGGATTGCCGGGCCTTCCCGTTCCAGCCAGCCAAAGAAATCGGCATCGCCGAGCAGGCCGTATTTCACCACCTCGCCATAGCCGGACAGGAGGTCGCGGTCGGGCAGCGAGGTCAGGACGTCGATGTCGGCAAGAACGAGGCTTGGCTGGTGGAAGGCGCCGACCAGGTTCTTGCCTTGCGCCGTATTGATCCCGGTCTTGCCGCCGACAGAGCTGTCGACCTGCGCCAGAAGCGTGGTCGGGACCTGCACGAAGCGCACGCCCCGCCGCAGGATCGCGGCGGAAAAGCCGACGAGATCGCCGATCACCCCGCCGCCAAGGGCAAGGACCACATCCTTGCGTTCGACCCTCTGCTCCAGCAGCCATTCGGTGCAACGGGCCAGATTCGCCCAGTTCTTCGTCGCCTCGCCCGGCGGCAGGGCCAGCGCGGCAACGGCAATCCCCCTGGCTTCCAGCGCCGTTGTCAGGGCCGGCAGATGCCACCCTGCAACGGTTTCGTCCGTCACCACGGCCACACGCATGCGGCGCAGGAGAGGCGCGATCTCGGCCCCTGCCCGCGCGATCAGGCCGGGGCCGATCCGCACCTCGTAGGACCGCGCGCCGAGATCGACCGCCACCGTGTTCATGTCGCGGCCTCCAGCACATCCGGGCGCCTCTTCAGCGCCTCGCGCACCCGCGCGGCCATGTCTTCGACCGACCGCTCTGCCGCGCTTTCGACCACGATGTCGGCCTGGGCGTAGAAGGGCTGCCGCTTTTCATGAAGCTCGCGAAGGGTTTCGCGCGGGTTCGCGGTGCGCAACAGGGGCCGGGTCGTCTTGGTGCGGACGCGCTGCCACAGAAGCTCCAGCTCGGCGCGGAGCCAGACCGAAACGCCGACATCATGGATCAGAGTGCGATTCGTCTCGGAGAGGAACGCCCCGCCGCCGGTGGACAGGACGCAAGGCGTGCCGCGCAGCAGGCGGCCGATCACCTCGGTCTCGCGGGCGCGGAAGAAGGCCTCGCCGTCACGCTCGAAGATTTCGGCGATGCTGCGGTTGGCGGCGCGGACGATTTCCTCGTCCGAATCGCGGAACGCGACCCCAAGCTGGCGGGCAAGGGCCGTGCCGACGGCCGTTTTGCCCGCCCCCATCATCCCGACCAGCACCACCGTCTTCGCCAACCTCGCCATGGCCCCCGTCCCACCGTCCCGCGCGCCCCGGGCAAGGACTTGCCGACGGGAAATCTTCGTCCCTCAATGGCGTGAAGTCTTGCCGAATGCTATATACATTCGCGCAGGAACCCGCAGCGGTCGCCAGTTCGGCGGTTTCGGGCGGCAACAAGAGCCGGGAGGATCAAGCCTTCCGGGAAAAGACGAGGAAGGGCAAAACGATGGGTCGGATCATCAAGGCTTTGCTGTTGCTGGTGATTCTTGGCTTTGTCGGACTGACGGGTTATGCCTATCTGGGCGATCTGGCCCCCGTGCAAGGCGAGGTCAAGAAGCCAGTGGTGTTGAATGAGAACTAGTGCGGCCGGTGTTCTTTGCCTGATCCTCGCCACCCAGGCCGTCAAAGCTCAGCAGACGGGCACGACCGGCGGGCCGCTGTCCGCGATCGACTGGCTGTCGCAGTCGGTGGCCACGCCGACGGCGGCGGGAACCGGGGCCACGGCTGTCACCGAACCGCCGGTCGCGGAAGCCGGAACCGCGGTGCCTGCCGGGGTGACGACATCATCGCTGGACGCACCTTCCCCCGATGCTGTCGGACTGATCCGGCCCGCCGTCTCGGGACTGCCGCGCGATCTGTGGGGTGCCGGGCTGACGCGCGAGATCGCCCAGCGCCTGATCGCCCATCCTGACGATGACCTGCCTGCGCTGCGCCAGTTGTTCCTGACGCTGCTTCTGGCCGAGGTTGAGGCCCCGGTCGATTCCGGCGGCCGGGGCGAGTTGTTGCAGGTGCGGATCGACAAGCTGATGGCTTTGGGCGCGCTGGAGCAGGCGGCGGCGCTGATCGAAGCCGCGGGCGCGACCACGCCGGAATTGTTCCGCCGGGCCTTCGATGTGGCGCTGCTGACCGGGTCCGAGGATCGGGCCTGTCAAAACATGGCGAACGCGCCCTATCTGGCGCCGACCGTGCCGGCGCGGATCTTCTGTCTGGCGCGGTCGGGTGACTGGGAGACGGCGGCGCTGACGATCCGCACGTCTCGGGCTCTGGGCCAGATCACGCCCGACCAGGAGGCGCTGCTGACGCGCTTTCTCGACCCCGATCTCTACGAGGGCGAGCCGGTGCCGGCGGCCCCCGACCCGGTCACGCCGCTTGACTGGATGATCTATGCCGCGATCGGCGAACCGCTGCCGACCGAAAGCCTGCCCATCGCCTTTTCCTATGCCGAGATCGGCCCCCGATCGGGCTGGAAGGCGCGGATCGAGGCAGCGGAGCGCCTGACCCGGGCCGGCACGATTCCACCCAACGTTATCCTGGGGCTGTATACCGACTACGATCCTGCGGCCTCGGGCGGGGTCTGGGACCGGGTCGCGGCGTTTCAGGCCTTCGACGCCGCGGTCACCTCGGGCGATCCGGCGCGCATCGCCGCCACATTGCCGGAAGTCTGGTCGCGGATGCAGGAGGCCGAGCTGGAGGTGCCTTTCGCCACCCTGTTCGGCAAGGCCCTGGTCGATCTGCCGCTTTCCGGCGATGCGGCGGCCATTGCCTTCCGGATCGGTCTTCTGTCGCCGTATGCCGAAACCGTGGCCAAGGCCTACCGGCCCGCCACGGCCGAGGACGGCTTTCTCGTCGCCATCGCGATGGGGACGGCGGCGGGTGCGCTGCCGCCGGACAGCCTGGCGCGGGCCATTTCGGCAGCCTTCCGCGCGCCCGTCCCCTCGGTCGAGGCGCAGGCGCTGCTGGACGGCAACCGCAAGGGAGAGGCGATCATCGCGGCAATCGACGGCATCGGTCGCGGGGTCCAGGGCGATCTGCGCCAGGTGACCGAGGGGCTGTCGCTGTTGCGGCTGACCGGGCTGGAAAGCGTGGCGCGACGCACGGCGCTGGAACTCATGATCCTGGAACGGCGGGGATAGGCCATGCCCGACCCCGAGGCGAGCCGGTGGATCGCGACTTTCCTTGACGCCCGCGCGGCCGAACTGGGTGCGGCGCCGAACACCCGGCTGGCCTATGGCCGGGATCTGGTCGATTTCGCGGACTGGCTGGACCGGCGCGGCCTGGACTTTGCCACGGTTGGGCGCGAGGCGGTGCAGGACTATCTGGTGCACTGTGACGCTCAGGGCCTGGCACGGTCCACCCGCGCCCGGCGGCTGTCCTCGATCCGGCAACTCTTCCGCTTCTCGTTTGACGAAGGCTGGCGCGCCGACGATCCTGCCCTGCGCCTGACCGGACCGGGTCGCGCTCAAAGCCTGCCGAAGACCCTGTCCGAGGCCGAGGTCACCCGGCTGATGGAAGCCGCGCGCCTGCGGGGTCGCAGCCCCGCGGACCGGCTGCGGGACACCGCGCTGTTTGAGCTGCTCTACGCCACGGGCCTGCGCGTCAGCGAACTGGTCAGCCTTCCGGTCGCGGCAGCCCGGGGCGATCCCCGGATGATCCTGGTGCGCGGCAAGGGTGACAAGGAACGGATGGTGCCGCTGTCCTCACCCGCGCGGACCGCGCTTGCCGAGTGGCTTGCCCACCGCGACGCGACCGAGGACGAGGCCCGCCGCGCCGGCCGCGCGACGTCGCGGTTCCTGTTTCCGGGCGACGGACGCGACGGGCACCTGACGCGGCAGTATTTCCACAGCCTGGTCAAGGATGTGGCCGTGCTGGCGGGCCTGTCCCCTGCCCGCGTCACCCCGCATGTGCTGCGCCATGCCTTTGCGACGCATCTTCTGGCGCATGGCGCCGACCTGCGGGTAATCCAGACGCTGCTTGGCCATGCCGACCTGGCCACGACCGAGATCTACACCCATGTCCTGGACGATCATCTGACCGAGCTTGTCCTGACCAAGCACCCCCTGTCCCGCAAGGCCTGAAAGCCAGCCCGATGCCCAGCGATCCCCCGGCGGTCCCGGTTACTGTCTCTCCGCCCGGACGCATGCGCCGACTGATCCAAAGGCTGCTGGGTGTCGTCGGGCTGCCATCCGACCGGGCCAGCGCCATGCTGGCGCTGCGCGAGGACATCGCCGGAGCGATCGCCCTTGGCCATTCCGAAGGCGCGGTCGAAAAGGCCGCCCGCGACCGACTGCTTGGGGCGCTGGACCTTGGCCACCGCACCGTCGATGAAATCATGCGCCACCGCCGGCAGATCGAAATGATCGATGCCGATCTGCCCCCGGGGGACATCATCACCCGGGTGCTTGCCTCGCCGCACACCCGATTGCCGATCTTCCGGGACAGCGACGACACCATTCTGGGCGTGGTTCACGCCAAGGACCTGCTGCGCGAGGTCGACCGGCTGGTGCGCGGCGGCTCGGGGTCGGTCGAAGGGATCGAGAACCTCGAGATCGAGAAGGTGGCGATGAAGCCCTACTTCATCCCGGACACCACCACGCTGGACGAACAGATGCGCGAATTCCTCGCGCGGCGCACCCATTTCGCCCTGGTCGTAGACGAATATGGTGCGCTGCAGGGCCTGATCACGCTGGAAGACATCCTGGAGGAAATCGTCGGCGAAATCACCGACGAGTTCGACGTGGTCGGCAAGGATTCAGGCCCGACCCAGACCGGGGACGGGGCCTTTCTGGTGGACGGCGCGATGACGATCCGCGACCTGAACCGCGCGACCGACTGGCGGCTCCCGGATGACGAGGCCAACACCATAGCCGGTCTGGTGATCCACGAGGCGCAGATGATCCCGAACGAGGGCCAGGTGTTCAGCTTTCACGGCTTCCGCTTCACCGTGATCGCCAGGCGGGAAAACCGGATCACCAAGCTGAAGCTCAGGCCGCTTTGACCCGGGGCTTCAGGCCTGCAACCCAGGCATCGAGCGAATGGCCAAGCGCCGACCAGTCGGTGTATTCCTTGTCTTTGCCGGGCTCGACCGCCTCGCCCTTCTGATCGGCGATCCGCCGCATCGCCCAGGCGCGGAAGAAGTCGTATTCCGCAAAGCGGAAGGCCCCGGCCACATGCTCGACCCGGCCCGGGGTCCAGCCGGTCTCAAGCTCGAACGCGGCGAGGCACTTGCGAAGACCCGCCCAGTCGTCCGGGTCGTTGCCCGCCGCCGACAGCGACACGGCCAGGAACAGCGTCGGCAGGGTGGCAAGCTCGACCCTGGCCGCAGCGACGTAGCGTTCCAGGGCCTTCTGGTAGCCCCCCACATGCAGCGACCCTGCCAGAATTGCCGCGTCAAAGCGGCCAAGGTCGATGCCGCCTGCATCCTCGACATTCAGAAGTTCGACCGATTGACCCTGGCCAGCCAGCCGGTCTGCCACAAAGCGGGCGATCTTGCGGGTCTGTCCGTCGGTCGTGGCATAGGTGATGAGAAAATACATGATGCCTCCCCCTGCGTGATGCGGGAGGAGTTTAAGCCAGCCAACGACCCCGTGCCCTGATCCTGATCAAGACCGGACGGATCAGGCCCGGCGCAAGGCGGCCTTGGGGTTTTCACGCACTGCCCAGGCTGCGACGGCCTGCCCGAAGGCCTGGAACAGCGGACGCGACACCGGATCGTTGCCCGCGTTCCATTCCGGGTGCCACTGCACCGACAGGGTGAAGCCGGGCGCATCCTTGACATAGATCGCTTCCGGGGTGCCGTCCGGCGCATGGCCGTCGATCACGATGCCTGCGGCGGGCCGCGCGATGCCCTGTCCGTGCAGCGTGTTCGTCATCACCTCGCGCGCACCCATCAGGCGGTGGAAGACGCCGCCTTCGCTGAAGGTGACCGGGTGACGCAGGGCAAAACATTCCTCAAGCGTGCCGTCCGGCGGCATCCGGTGATTCATCCGGCCCGGAAGCTCGCGGATTTCGGGGTAAAGCGTGCCGCCGAGGGCCACGTTCACTTCCTGGAACCCCCGGCAGATGCCAAGAAAGGGCTGGCCGCGATCCACACAGGCGCGGATCAGCGGCAGCGTGATCGCATCGCGGCCGCGGTCGAAGGCGCCATGGGCCGGGGTTTCCTCTTCGCCGTATTCGCTTGGATGCACGTTCGGGCGACCACCGGTCAGAAGAAAGCCGTCACACAGCTCCAGAAGCTCGTCCACCGCGACATAGCGCGGGTCGGAGGGGATGATCAGCGGCAGGCAGCCCGCGACCTCGGCCACGGCGGCAGAGTTCATCGTTCCGGCGGAATGCGCCGGATAGCCGTTGTTGATCATGTAGCTGTTGCCGATGATCCCGACGACGGGCCTTTGCCCCTTGCGCTTCACCCCTGGCACCGCATCCTTGGTTTCCATCGCGGGGCAACGATACGCCCTGGCCCGCCGCGCGGAAAGAGGCCCAATGCAGCCCAAGGTGCAAAGATCGGCTTCGGTCGTGCACAGGGGGCGAACAATCGCGCGCGCCGACCCATATGGGTCGGCGCGCCGTGCGGGCGGGACGGCACCAGGGCGGCGTCCCGCAGGCAGGCAGGAACCGGCGGCGGCTCAGGCACCTCCTGCCACGACCCGTGCTGCCGCCTCGATCGCGCCCGGCCCATGCGGGATTTCCAGCGCCGTCAGGCCGGCCTCCATCACCGCCAGCGCGCCCAGCGTCATGTGGGCGTTGACATGGCCCATATGCCCGAGCCGCAGAAAGCCGTGAAAGGCAGGGTCGGTCGACTGTGCCATGCCAAGGCCGATCCCAAGCGTGACCCCGGCCTTTGTCTCGCACCAGTCGCGCAGGCGCGTGGCATGCGGGGACCCAAGCCGCGCGGCCGTCACCGACCAGCCGCGATGAGCCGGGTCGGCCACGTTCATCGCGATGGCCGGATTGCCGGCACCCCAGGCGTCGAACGCCGCCCAGATCGCGCCCGCCAGCACCCGATGCCGCTGCCAGACCCGGGACAGGCCCTCCTCGCGGATCATGTCGATGGCCTCGCGCAGGCCGTAAAGATGGCTCGTCGGCGCCGTGCCATCCCAGTATTGCCAGAACTCGTCCGGCTCGACGCGCGGACCCCAGGCCCAGTAGGGGGTGGCCAGGTCCGTGCGGCCACAGCGCAGCCGAGCGGCTTCGGAAAACCAGACGAAGGCCAGGCCGGGGGGTGTCATCAGGCCCTTCTGGCAGGCCGCGACCATCACATCGACGCCCCAGTCATCCATCCGGAACTCGTCGCACCCGAGGGAGGCGATGCAATCGACCGCAAGAAGCGCGGGATGCCCGGCCGCATCCATCGCCTGGCGCAGCACCGGGATGTCGGTCTTGATCGAGCTTGCGGTATCGACATGCGTCGTCAGCACGGCCTTGATCCGATGTCCCGCATCCGCCCGCAGGACCGCCTCGATGCGGTCGGGGTCCGCAGGTGACGACTTCCCGAAGTCCAGCACCTCGACCTCTATTCCCATCGCGCGGGCGCTGCCGGCCCAAGACAGCCCGAATTGCCCCATGGCCAGCACCAGCGCCTTCTCGCCGCGCGAGAAGATGTTGGCGTTTGCCGCTTCCCAGGCCGCATGGCCATTGCCGATATACATGGCGACATGGCCAAGGGTGCCGGCGAGCTGGCGCAGATCCGGCCAAAGCCCCGCGACCAATTCCAGGAGTGGGCCCCCGTAGATGTTGGGCGAACCCCGGTGCATGGCGCGCAAGACGCGGTCGGGGATCACCGAAGGTCCGGGGATGGCCAGATACGGGCGGCCTGCGGCAAGGCTCATGCGTGTCTCCTGCGTCGTCCTGCGATGGCTAGGCCGCAGCGCGGCGCGCGTCAACCGGCCCGGCTTGAGGCACGCGGGCTTTCCCGCTAAACCCCGGGTCTGATCCGCATGAAAGCAGACCGCCCCGTGGAACCCACCCGCGCCTATACCTCTCGCGAGCTGTTCGGCCGATTCTGGCGTGACTACCTTCGCCCCCACATTCCGCTTCTTGCGCTGGCCTTCGTCGTGATGCTGATCGAAGGCTCGACGCTGGGCATGCTGTCCTACATGCTCGAGCCTCTGTTCGATCAGGTCTTCCAGCCCGGCGGTTCGGGCGGGCTGATCTGGGTGGGCGGGGCGATCCTTGCCTTGTTCGTGGTCCGCGCCGCCACTTCGATCATCGGGCGCAGGCTCACATCGCAGGTCAATCTTCAATCTGCAGGCGACATGCAGACGACCTTGGTGCGGCATATGCTGACGCTTGACACCAGCTTCTTCCAGACCAACCCGCCCGGCAGCCTGATCGAACGCGTGCAAGGCGATACGCTTGCCTCCACCACCGCGACGATCATGGTCTTCAGCGGCGTTTCGCGCGATCTGGTCTCGCTGATCGGACTGTTTGTTGTTGCGCTGATGATCGACCCGCTTTGGACCGCAGCCGCCCTGATCGGCGCGCCGCTGCTTCTGCTGCCGACCTTCTTCGTCCGCCGGTATCTTTACCGCAAGGTCATTCTCAGCCGGGAGCAGGCCGGACTTCGCGCCACGCGACTGGACGAGATCTTCCACGGCATCCAGGCGGTGAAGCTGAACCGGATGGAAACCTACCAGAGCCACCGCTTCCAGCGCATCATCGAAACCATCGTGCGGGCAGAGGTGAAGGCCGCAACGGCACGCGCCGCAATGCCGGCCCTTGTCGATGTGATCACCGGCATCGGTTTCTTCGCCGTCCTGATGCTGGGCGGAAGCGAAGTGGCCGAAGGCAAGCGCACTGTCGGTGAATTCATGTCGTTCTTCACCGCGATGGCCCTGACCTTCCAGCCGATCCGGCGGCTGAGCGATCTTGCCGGACTTTGGCAAGTCGGGCGCGGCAGCCTGGTCCGCATCTTCAGCATCTTCGACACGGAAAGCAAAAGCACCCGCCCGGCCCAGAGCCGCTCCAAGCCCGCCCCCGGCGCGCCAGAGATCCGCTTTGAAGCGGTTACCTTCGGCTATCCCGACCGCCCGGTGCTGAACGGGCTGACCTTTACCGCCGAAGCCGGCAAGGTCACGGCCCTGGTCGGCAGGTCCGGGGCGGGCAAGTCCACCGTCTTCCAGCTGATCGCGGCCCTGGTCGAACCGCAGTCGGGCCGCATCCTGATCGGGGGCGTCGATGTCCGGGACCTCAGCCTGTCCGACCAGCGCATCCTGCTTGCCACGGTCTTGCAGGACTCGGCGCTTTTCGACGAGACGCTGCACGAGAACCTGATCCTGGGACGAACCGGCCTTGAGCCCGCCCGGATCGAAAAGGCGCTTGCCGATGCCGAGGTCGCCAGCTTTGTCGCCGCCTTGCCGCTTGGTCTCGAGACGCCCGCCGGGACCCGCGGCTCTGCCCTTTCGGGCGGCCAGCGCCAGCGGATCGCGATTGCCAGGGCGCTGCTGGCGGATGCGCCGGTCCTGCTGCTGGACGAGGCGACCTCGGCGCTTGTCTCTATGCCCAGTTGCACGAGGCACAACTGCGTGACTGACCCTTTCGCGCCGAGCTTGGCCGGTTTAGCCTCGGTCGCATGATACATGGCGAAACAGCCCGTGACCGCACCGTGCTGGGCCTGACCGGCAAGGATGCGCTGTCGTTCCTGCAAGGCCTGGTGACAAACGATGTCAGACCGCTGGACCAGGGTCCCGGCATGGTGTGGACCGCCCTGCTGACCCCGCAAGGCAGATATCTGGCCGATTTCTTTGTCGTCAGGACTGCAGACGACGGGCTACTGATCGACATTTCGACGCTGCTTTGTGCAGACACGCAGCGACGGCTGAACCAGTACCGGCTGCGCGCCGATGTGCAGATCGCGCCGGTCGCCCGGCATGTCCTGCGCGGTCTCGAAGCGCCCCCGGCAGGCGCGCTGCCCGACCCGCGCCATCCGGCGCTTGGCTGGCGCGTCTGGTCCGAGACCCCGGGCGGCACCCCTGCGATCGACTGGGACCGGATCCGGGTGGAAAACCTGATCCCGGAAAGCGGCGTCGAATTGATCCCCGACGACAGCTTCATTCTGGAACATGGCTTTGAACGGCTTCACGGCGTCGACTTCCGCAAGGGCTGCTACGTCGGCCAGGAGGTTACGGCACGGATGAAGCACAAGACCGAGTTGCGCAAGGGTCTGGTCCGTGTCGTGGTGGACGGTGCCGCCCCGGTCGGCACCGGGATCACCACAGAAGACGGCAAGCCCGCCGGCAACCTGTTCACCCAGAGCGGCGGATTCGGCATCGCCTATCTGCGGCATGACCGGGCGGATGGCATTTTGACGGCAGGCACGGCGCGACTTCGCGTCGTCTGACAAACCCTGCGCGCGCTTTGGCAAGAAAATCCTTACCAAAGGTTGAAATATTGGATGCTGACTCTAAATCTCGTGATAGTGAAGGGCCGGACCAGACTAGATGCTGATCCAGATCACACAAGCCATGCATTTCCTGCATGGCAGTCATTCCAAACCGGTAACCCCCGAATCGTGACCAAACCGTTACAACCCACGGACGCCGCGAAAGACAAGAGCAAGAATAAAGGAAACCACGATGCGTGACACCATCGACAGCACCGCCTTCAACTTCGAGCAGGGCCAGCGTGCACGCAAGCTTTTTGCCGCCGTGGTTCTGGCGGCGCTGGATGATGCGATTGCCGATGACAAGAAATATGGCAACGGCCCCGACCAGATTGCCCGCTGGGCACGGTCGCGTGATGGGCGCGAAGTGTTGTCATGCGCCGGTATCGACCCGAACGAGCGGGTGGTGAAGGGTTTGATGGACTTTGTCGGCAAGGGTGTGCGGACCTCGGTCGCGCTGTCGCGCGAAGAATCCGAACGCCGTCATGCGCTGGAACTGGAACAGGCCGAAGCCGCCTGATCCCGAGGATCAAGGCAGAAAAGATGCGCGCCCTACCGGGGCGCGTTTTTGTTTTCGGGACGATCAGTCCAGGTCGCGGGCCATGAGCGCACGGTTGATCTCGGCCCGCACCAGCTTGCGAACATTGCGGGTGATCCGCTCACCCAGCTCGCCCTGCAATTCGGACCGCAGCGTCTGGCGAACGATCTCTTGCAAGGCGGCTTCGTCCAGCACGGCGAGCGGCGTGCCGTCCTCATCCAGGTATTCCGGCGCACTGGGCAGCGCCGCGGTCCCGGACACCGCCACTTTCTCTGCGGGCGCATCCGCCTCGGACAAGGAACCGGCACGGCGCCGCAGCGGAATGAAGGTAATCGGTTCGTCCTCGACCCACGCGCTGCCATCGCGTTCCCGGGCAGCGGGCACAGCGTCGTCCCCCGTGACCCCGGGCGCCGTGACCCCGGGCGCCGTGACCTCGGGCGCCGTGACCCCGGGCGCCGTTTCCCCGGGATGGTCCGGTCCCGGTGCCGACGGCAAAAGCTCGGCCTCATCGGCGGCAAGGGCGGCTTCACCCAACGAGACCGACCCGGGCTCGGCCCAGATTTCGTCTTCCCATTCCGCATCGGCCGCAACCGACGCGTCCAGTGAACCCGCATCCCCGACGCCGCCGGAGAGATCACTCACGCCGGCGTCCGGTTCGGGTGCGAAGACCGGGGCCTGGGCCGGTGGGGCCTCCTGCGCGGCGGCAGGCGCTGCAGGCGCGTCGGTTTCGGGCAAGCCCTGCGGCGGCACCGCCGCCTGCACCTGCATGGCACCTTCGGCCTCTGCCCCGGCCTCGGCAACGGCTTCCTCGGCTGCTTCCACCACTGGGGCATCGAGAACGAGCGGGGCCAGCGGGCTGGTTTCGGCCACCACCCGCAGAGCCGGGGTCAGCAACAGCCGTTCGGCGTTCAGATCGCGGCTCAGCGTCCGGGGCCGCTGTTCGTTCGACACAAGCCTGCGCACCGAGGAAACAACGTCCTCGATCTCTTCCGAGCTCAGGGGTCCAACCATCGGGAACATCCGGTCGCTTGCGCGTAGTCTTGCCTCAACTTAGCGCCACAAGCCCCAGAATAGCAACAGAAATCGGGAATTGTCGACTTGGCGGGGGGTCAGTTCCCGATCTTTTCCAGAATCCGGTCCAGCTTCTTGCCCTGGGCGCTGTGCGACGGAGCCTTCTCGACCGCCCCGTAATACGCCTCCGGGTCGTAGGTCGGGATGCCGAGTTGCAGGTGTTCGACCGTCAAAAGGCCCATCGTCGCCAGCACCTGATAGACGGCGACATAGCGTTGGGCTTCGGCCTCCAGCCGGGCGTTGCGGGCATCCAGAAGCTCTTGTTCCGCGTTGAGCACATCCAGCGTCGTCCGGGTTCCGGCGGCGGCTTCTTCGCGCACGCCGTCAAAGGCGGCCTGCGCTGCGCGGATCTGGAGATCGGACGCTTTGGTCGAGGCTGTGGCCACCTCGAGGTTCGCCCAGGCAACGCCCACGTTCTGCACCAGACCGACGGCAACCTGCTGCAACCCGGCCCGTGCCGCGTCCTTGCCGGCAAGCGCCTGCCGTTGCAAGGCCGACAACCGTCCCCCGGCATAAAGCGTCTGGTTCAGCGTCAGCCCGAAGGACTGCGTTTGCTGGTTGTCATCATCGGTCCGCAGTGCGACCCCTGCCCCAAGCGTCGGCTTGCGGCTTGCGTTCGCCAGTTCGACCTGCAGGTCCGCAATCGTCACCTGGAATTGCGCCTGGCGGATCTGCGGATGCGTGGACCGGGCGACACCCTGCGCCTCCTCCATCGTGCGCGGCAGGGCCGGCGCCTTGGGCAAGGCGGCAAGCTGCTGCGGATAGGCCCCGGTGGCGGCCTTGTAGGCCTCGCGCGCGATCATCAGCTGCCCCTCCGCCGAGGCCAGCGCCGCCCGGGAGGCCGCAAGCCGCGCCTCGGCGATCGACACGTCGGTGCGGGTGATCTCGCCCACGTCGAACCGGTCCTGCGCCGCACGCAGTTCCTGCGAGATCAGCCGCAGGTTCGATTGCCGCAGGGCCACGACTTCCTGCGCCAGCCGGACATCGACATAGGCGCGGACCGCCGAGAGCAGCACGTTCTGCTCGACATCGATCAGGGCCTGCCGCGTCGCCAGCACGCTTTGCCGGGCGATCTCGATGCCGATCCGACGCCGGCCGAAGTCGAGAAGCGTCAGTTCCGCGCTGAGCGTCAGCGAAGCGGACAGCTCTTCGGCAACGCCAGGCCCCAAAAGCGTCGTGATGTCGGCGCGCTGCCACTGACCTTGCAGGGTGTAGGACACGACCGGACGCAGGCTTGACACCGCAACCGCCACATCCTCGTCCGCCGCGCGCAGCACGGCGCGGTTCTGGTCCAGAAGGTTGGAGTTCTTGTAAGCGGCAATCAGCGCATCGGCCAGGGTTTCTGCCCTGCTTGCGGGTGTGGTCACCAGGCCCGCAAGAACCACGACTGCCGACAGAAGCCATCCACGCATCATCTTCGCCTTATCAGGGCCCGCAGACATGCTGCAGGCGTTGTTCCAGGGTCCGGGCAGGACGGGCACGCCGCCCGAAGCCGAACCGGGCCCGGCGGGCCCTACAGCGTGAAGCCACGCGGAGCGCGAAAACCGGCAAGCACCGGGGCCGACGCATTGAACACCGACCGCCAGGAGACTCCTCCCTCGGCCTTGTAGCCGACGCGCGCAGTCCCGACCGCGCCGTCCATGAAGACCGCACCGATCCGACCGCCGTCCTTCAACTGCGCCAGGATCGCCTCCGGGACCTGTTCCACCCCACCTTCGATGGTGATCACGTCATAGGGCGCGCATTTGACCACGCCACCGGACAGCTTGCCCGTCACGACGACCGCATTGTCCACGCCCGCTTCCGACAGCAGCCGCTGCGCCTCGGCGGCAAGCGTTTCGTCCTCCTCGACCGCCACCACCGTTTCGGCCAGCCGCGCGATCACCGCGGCAGAGTAGCCAAGGCCGCAGCCGACATCCAGGACGAGTTCCGTCGGCTGCACGTCAAGCGCATCGAGAAGCTTGGCCATGGTGCGCGCCTCCAGAACCACGCGACCGGGGGCGAGCGGCAGGTTTTCACCGACATAGGCCGCCTCACGCTTGTCGTCGGGGACGAAGGTTTCGCGCGGGACGGTCAGCATCGCCTCGATGATCGGGAACTTCGTCACGTCCGAAGGCCGGACCTGCGTATCCACCATCATGACGCGTCGGGTGGCGAATTCGCTCATTCTGAACTCATCGGTCTCATTGGACTGCCGTCGAGTCTTGCCACAACTGCCGGGATGCCGCAACCGGGCTTCAGAGCATTTTCATATGTTTGACTGCGGCACGGTCGCTGTGTCTGCCGGCCGGCAGGTCAGCCCTCGATCCCGGCTGCGGGTGCCCAGGTGACCGCCCGCTCGCCCAGTTGCCGGAACCGGTCACAAAATTGCGTCAGCCGTCCGCGCCATTCCGGCAAGGGATCCTGCCCGGCCGTGATCCGCACGAAAGCCTGCATCAGGCAGGCGAAGGCAAAAGGCTCGATCAGCGCGGCCCGGAACGCCCATGCGCCAAGGCCGGCAAGCACCAGACCGCCGGTTGGCCCGCCCCCGGGCCACCCTGCGACGAGGCCGGAAAACGGCGCGAGGAAAAGCAGGAACGCACCACCGGTCACCAGCCAGCCGACCAGCGTGATCCAGCCTGCCGCCGTCAGGACGTGGCGCGCGTTCTGGGTGTAAAGGACCAGGGCGTCATGCGCCGCCTCCCAGGCGTTCTCGGGCCGGGCGCGGTAGGCCTGTGCCAGGATCACCCGCTGGATCTGCCCCCCCGAAGCGATGCGTCCGATGCCCGGCAAGGTGAGCACCGGACCCAGACCTTCGGCCACCCTCGTGACCAGCCCCGACACCCCCCGGATCAGCCGGTCGAGGCTGTGAAGCTCCGCCCGACTGCCGAAGCGCGCCGCCACCGCCGCCCGGGCCTCGGCGATCTGACCGGGGCCATAGGGCACGCGCTTGCCGTCCATCCCGTCGACCAAAAGCGCGATGCTGCGCACCTGGACCGCGTGCAAAAGCCAGTCGCGCCGGAAAGCGACAAGGCTCGCCCCAAGCGCCAGGCCGCCCAGACCGCCCAAGAGTGCAAATGTCTCAGGGTTCGTCGCACCCCTGCCCAGTCCCATCCGGTAGCCGACCCATGCCCCGGCGAAGCCTGCAACGGCCAGTCCGAGGGCAATCCCGGAAAAAACCAGCAGCCGGACAGCAAGCTGCGGCAAGGTTCGAAGCACCAGAACCAGAGCTTTGAAAATAGTGACCGTCCACATGCGCTTTTTATCCAGAATACTGACCTGAGGATGCCCGGGGACCGCCAGGCTGACAAGCCGCCGGGTTGGAAACAGTCGGCTTCCGTTCTGGCGCTTAGCAAAGTCTTCAGACTTCGAGTCGATGCTGACCGGGAAGAACAAAGGAGGACCAAATGGCCGCATCCCGCCTTACCCTCGCCGAAGAACTTGAAGGCATCCGCGCCGAAATCGACCGCCTGAAGCGGCGCGAAGCTTCGCTGCAGCGGCTTGCTGACGATATGCCGGTGATCCCGGTGTTCCGCCGGGGCTGGCCGATCCTGCGCAAGCCTGCGGCGACTTCGGTCACCGCCTGACCCCGGGGTCGCGGGCGCCTCATCCTTCGATCAGCGCCCGCACCCGTGCCACGCCTTCGGCGACCAGGTCTGCATCGCCCCGCGCCTCGACGTTCAACCGAAGCAGGGGTTCGGTGTTGGAGGCCCGCAGGTTGAGCCGCCAATTTCCGAAATCCAGGCTCAGCCCGTCCGTGCGATCCGTCGACCGGGACCGACTGGCCAGCTCTGCCTCGACCCGCTGCACCACGGCCGGCAGGTTGGCCACACGGAAGTTGATCTCGCCCGACGACGGGAAGTCTTGACGCATCGCGCCAACCAGCTCGGTGAGGCTGGCGTTTGACTGCGACACGAGCTTGGCCACCATGAGCCAGGGGATCATGCCCGAATCACAGGACATGAAACCCCGGAAATAGTGATGCGCGCTCATTTCGCCGCCATAGAGCGCGCCTTCGCGCCGCATCGCAGCCTTGAGGAAGATATGTCCCGTGGGCGCAAGGACCGATCGTCCCCCGCCCCTGCGCACGGCATCCTCGACGGCCCAGATCACTCTCGGATCATGGACGATCGCCGCGCCCGGCGCAGTGGCCAGATGTGCGGCGGCCAAAAGCGCCACGACATGTTCTCCGTCAACAAACCCGCCCTCGCCGTCGAACAGGAAACAGCGGTCGAAATCGCCATCGAAGGCCACGCCGATGTCGGCGCCCGCGGCGCGCACCGCTTCGCCGGTTGCAGGCCGGTTCTCCGGCAAAAGCGGGTTCGGGATGCCGTTCGGGAAACTCCCGTCGGGCGCATGATGCATGCGCACCAGGTCAAGCCGCGCGCCTTGCGCCGCCAGCCCCTCGGCCAGCGCATCGAGCGTCGGCCCCGCGGCACCGTTCCCGCCGTTCATGACCAGCCGCAAAGGGCCGATCCCGGCCGCGCCCACCAGCCGGGCCACATGCGCCACATAGTCGCGACGCACGGTCGAGCGATCCTCGCGGCCGCCACCCGGCACCTTGTCCGGGTCGCAGGCCGCTTCGGTCAGCGCCCTGAGTCGCGCGAAGTCCGCGTCCGGCAGCGGCACTGCACCGCGCCCCACCAGCTTCATCCCGTTGTATTCGCGCGGATTGTGCGAGGCGGTGACACAAAGTCCGCCACCCGCCCCAAGCTGCGCGGTGGCAAAATACATCTCCTCGGTCCCGGCAAGGCCAAGGTCCAGCACCCGCACGCCCTGCGCGATCAGCCCGGCCGCCACAGCATCGGCGAGCGCGGGCGAGCTTTCCCGGCAGTCGCGCGCCAGCACCACGGCATCGGCTCCGGTGACGGTGGCAAAGGCCCGCGCGATGCGGTGGGCAACGGTCTCGGTCAGCTCCGTCCCGAGACGGCCGCGGATGTCATAGGTCTTGAACGCGCTCATGGGCAAGAAAGGATCATCCCCGCGCGCCGTAGTAAAGTCCCACGACATGCTCGGCCTCGGCGAAGAACAGCCAGCGCGCGGCAAGTGTTCCCGCAAGATGCAGGACCGCGGCCAAGGCGATGCCCCAGAGCCCAAGCGGAAGCAGCAGGATCGCAGCCGGGGCCGCCGAAGCCAGCGCCAGTGCGATCCGGCGCAGTTTTGCTGCATGCTTGCGGCCGACGACGAAGATCATCTCGCGCTTGAGGTAGTTGCCCGCCGTATGCGCTGGGTCGAGGACGGACGGCAGCCCGAGCCGGGTCAGCCCGGTTGCCGTCCCCATCGTCTGCCCGGCTTTCGCGAAAGCCTCGTCCCCGGTTTTCCAGCTGGCCAGCAGGATTGCCGCGACGGCCAACAGCAGGACCGGAGCCCAGACGCGACCGGAAAGCGTCGCGCCCCCTGCCAAGGCGAAGGCCAGGAACATCACCGGGGTCAGCCAGTGATGCCAGCGCGGAACGGCCTTGATCTGGGCGTAGATCATCGCCGTGGTGAAGACGGTGACGAGGGCGAGCGTCCCGCCGACCTGGCCGACAAGCCGCGGCAGGCCCAGCCCGAAGATGTCCGACAGCGCGACGGGCGCAAGAATTGCCAGCGTCGTGACCGAGGCCCAGGCCTCGCGGCTCAGCCAGCTGGTGCGCCACTGGGTGAAAGCCTTCAGCGCGTTCTTCGGGTTGCCCAGGTGAAAGGTTGCCGCCAGCAGGCCCGCCACCGCCAGTCCGTAGCCAAGGCCCCACAGCAGGAAAGCCGCCAGACCCTCGGGCTGCAGGGCTCCCCAGCCCAGAAAGGCAAGAAAGCCGAAGCCAAGGCCGGACAGCGCGGAAAACAGGATGACCGAAGGCGCGGGGTGCATTCAGACCTTCCCCAGCATCCTGTCAAGCCAGCCGGCGATTCCGGTGGCCTTCACATCGAGAAGCGGTGCCAGCGGGCTGGCGTCTCCAGGTCCCTTCTTGCGCGGCGGCAGATATTTGTTCGTGGGCCTGGTCCCCATCTCCGGCATCAGGTCATAGCCACCGCGGTCTGCCACCAGCTTCGATACCTTGCTTTCGGGGTCCGCAAGATCGCCGAAATGCCGCGCGTTTGTCGGGCAGGTGCGCACGCAGGCCGGTTCGCGGTCCGCCTCTGGCAGGGTCTCGTTGTAGATCCGGTCGACGCAGAGCGTGCATTTCTTCATCACGCCCTGCGCCGCATCCATCTCGCGCGCGCCGTAGGGGCAGGCCCAGGCGCACAAGCCGCAGCCGATGCAGGCATCCTCGTTCACCAGCACGATCCCGTCCTCGGCCCGCTTGTAGCTGGCCCCGGTCGGGCAGACGGTCACGCAGGGCGCGGTGTCGCAATGCAGGCAGGAGCGGGGAAAGTTCACCACCTGCGCCGGACCGTCGGGCACCGCGATCTGGTAGGAATGCACCCGGTTCAGAAACGTCCCCGCCGGGTCCGCGCCATAGGGATCCTGATCGGACAAGCCGATACCCGCATCGTTCCAGCCCTTGCAGGCGGTGACGCAGGCCTGACAACCGACGCAGGTGTCAAGGTCGATCACCAGGCCAAGGCGTTTTTCGGTGGGTCCCGGCAAGGCGGTCATCGCTCGGCCTCCCCGCCCTGGACCAAAAGTTTTCGAAAACTTTTGGCAAAATTCTTCGAAGAATTTTGGCCCCGGCCGCCACCGGTGCGCGGCGGGTCGGGCAGGCGCTCGAACGCCGGCGCCACCGTCCCGCGCGGGTGATCCCCGGCCGCCACCCGCTCGACCCGGACGCGCTGGTCGAACCAGGCGGCCTGGCCGGTGACAGGGTCCGAGTTCGACAAGCGCACTCCGTCGCGGTCGGGCAACAGTTCCGAGATCAGGTGGTTCAGCAGAAACCCCGTCGTCGCCTCCGGCGCATCCGCATCCAGCGCCCAGGCCCCCTTGCGCTTGCCGATGGCGTTCCAGGTCCAGACCGTGTTCTGGTTCAGCGCGGCCATATGCGCCACCGGCACCGTGATCACCCCGGCGCGCGACGACACCCGCGCCCAGTCGCCCGTCGCAAACCCCTGCGCCTCCCAGATCTTCGTCGGCAGATAAAGAACGTTCGTCCCCCTGATCTGCCGCAGCCAGGCGTTCTGGCTGCCCCAGGAGTGATACATGTCCATCGGCCGCTGCGTCAGCGCATGGACCGGATAGCCGAAGGCCGCATCCGCGTCGCCATAGGGCGCATACCAGACCGGCAGCGGGTGCATCGCCTGTTTCAGGCGCGCGCGCAGATGGTCGGGGGGCTGGCGGGGTCCGAACCCCTCGGCGGCCAGCTGGAAGCGGCGCATCGGTTCGGACCAGATATTGAAAAGATAGGGCTGCGGGGTCTCGTAGAGGCCGAGCTTCACCGCCCAGTCCTGGTAGGCGGCGTTCCAGGGCTTGTAGAAGGCCGCCTCCTCCGGGACATGCGCCTGATGGAAGGCCCCGTTTTCGATGTAGCGCGCCATCTGGTCCGGGTTCGGCGCGCCCCGGCCCGTGGCCGTCCCGTCGCCGCGATAGCCCATCAGCGGACCGACGCCCGGGCGGCGCTGGTGGGTCACGATATAGTCGGCATAGTCCTTGAACTTCGGGCTGCCATCCTCGGCCACCATCCCCGGCAGGCCGAGCCGCGCGCCAAGGTCCAGCAGGACCGACTGAAAGCAGCGCACCTCGCGGTCGGGCTCCAGCACCGGCCAGCGGATCGCATCGCCTGCGGCATCAGGTTCGCTGATGGGGCGGTCGAGAAGGCTGATGCAGTCGTGGCGTTCAAGGTAGGTGGTGTCGGGCAGGATCAGGTCGGCATAGGCCACCATCTCGCTGGCATAGGCATCGGAGTAGATGATGCGGGGAATGACGTATTCGCCATCCTTCTCCTCGGTCAGCATCTCCATCACGCGGGCCGAATTCATCGACGAATTCCACGCCATGTTCGCCATGTAGAGAAACAGCGTGTCGATCCGGTAGGGGTCGCCCGCATGGGCATTCGGGATCAGCATGTGCATCAGCCCATGCGCCGAGAACGGGTTCTCCCAGGAAAACGCCTTGTCGATCCGGGCCGGGCTGCCATCCGGCAAGAGGCAAAGGTCATCCGGCCCCCGGACATAGCCCAGGTGCGGACCGGTCAGCGGCTTGCCCGGCGTGGTCACGAAATGCGGGGTCGGATGCGCCTCGACGGGTTTCGGATAGGGCGGTTTCAGCCGGTAGCCGCCCGGGGTTTCGACCGCGCCGAGGAGGATCTGCAGCAGA
>NCDY01000102.1 GCA_002280405.1 Rhodobacterales bacterium 32-66-9
CTATCTGACCAATGCCAACGGCGAGCGGTTCATGGAACGCTACGCTCCGCACTACAAGGACCTGGCGCCGCGCGACTATGTCAGCCGCTGCATGACGCTGGAAATCCGCGAAGGCCGGGGGGTCGGTGCGCAAGGCGACCATATCCACCTGAACCTGTCGCACCTGCCGCGCGAAGCGCTGGAGCTGCGGCTGCCGGGGATCACCGAAAGCGCCCGCATCTTCGCAGGCGTCGATCTGCACAAGGAGCCGATCCCGGTGCTGCCCACGGTGCATTACAACATGGGCGGCATTCCGACGAATTACTGGGGCGAGGTCTTGAACCCCACGGCGGAAAGCCCGGATGCGGTGTTCCCCGGCCTGATGGCGGTGGGCGAGGCGGGCTGCGCCTCGGTGCATGGCGCGAACCGGCTGGGGTCGAACAGCCTGATCGACCTGGTCGTCTTCGGCCGTGCGGCCGCGATCCGGGCGGGGCAGGTGGTGGACCGTGCGTCCAGCGTTCCCGCGACCAACAAGGCCGAGCTCGAAAGGGCGCTTGCCCGCTTTGACGGGCTGCGCCATGCGAAGGGCGCGGTGCCGACGGCGGAGTTGCGGCTGGAGATGCAGAAGACCATGCAGGCCGACGCGGCAGTGTTCCGGGCCGAGGAGACCTTGGCGGCGGGCGAGAAGAAGATGACGGCGATCGCGGGCAGGATGGGTGACCTGCATGTCACCGACCGCAGTCTGATCTGGAACAGCGACCTGATGGAAACGCTGGAGCTGACCAACCTGATGCCGAACGCGCTGGCGACGATCTACGGGGCGCACGCCCGGACCGAAAGCCGGGGGGCCCATGCGCATGAGGACCACCCGACGCGGGATGATGCCAACTGGCGCAAACATTCGCTGGCCTGGGTCGATGGCGACACGGTCACGCTTGACTACCGGGCGGTGCACACGGACCCTCTGACCACCGAGGCTCAGGGCGGGATTGCCCTTTCAAAGATCGCCCCGGCGGAAAGGAAGTTCTGATGCTCAGGCTTGCACACCCCGTCGCGGCGCTTGTCGTGCTTGCCGCCTGCAACCCGGCGGGACTGGTGGACAGCGCGTTGAAGCGCACCGCGTACACGGTGGTGTTCCCGGTCGTGAATGTCGACATGCCGGGGGAAGTTGCGCGCAAGGGAACGAACTGCATTCTGAACGCGGCAAGCGAGACGGAATTGCGGCTTCTGGTGCGGGATGTGGGGGTGGAAGCGGGAACCGCGACCGAGGCCACGATCCGGTCGATCGCGGTCCGCCCGGCGGCGCGGGACTGCTTTGCGGCGAATGGCGTGCCGCCGCTGCTGGGCGGCTGACACGGAAATGGCAGCGGCACAGGCAGAACCGGGGAAGGCGAAGGGGCGCGTCAAGGCGGGTCTCAGGGTCGCGGTCGTCTTTTTCGGGATCACCCGCGCCTTGCGCCTGACCTTGCCGTCGATCACCGCGAACCTTGTGGCTCCGGCCCGCAACATCGGCCGCGAGCTGCGGCTTTTCGGGCATTTCTTTACCCAGACCGCGATCCGCAATTCCCGCTCGGACGAGGAGGGGGAGCTTGACCCTGAGGAATACAGGCTTTTGGCACTGGACGGCGTCGAGCTTGAGGAGCCGGGTGCATGTCTGGAGCTTTATCCCACGGCCGAGATGCAGGCGCAGGGCGACATCTGGGCGGACGATTTCGCCTCGTTCCGGAACCTGGTGCATCAGTTGCATTCGCTGAAGCGCGCGACCCTGATGGCGGAAGCGTTCCAGCCCGACATCGTGATCTTTGCCCGACCGGACCTTCTTTATCACGACAGCATGGCCGAGCATCTGGAGATGCTGGCCCGCGCGCATCGCCAGTTCGTGCTGGTGCCTGACTGGTCGCAATGGTTTGGCCTCAACGACCGCTTCGCCCTGGCCAAGGGTCCCGACGCGATTGCGGCCTATGGCATGCGAGCCGATCGGATGGGGGCATACTGCGCCCAGGGCAAGCGGCTGCATTCGGAGAGGTTCCTGAAACATGCGCTGGGCGAACAGCGGGTGCGGAAGGTCCATCTGCGGGCCTCGCGGGTGCGGGTCAGCGGATTGCAGGTGCTGGAGGATTTCACCCCGGGCCGCGGGCCGATGGGCAAACGGGAGCTGGTCCCGCTGGGGACGATCCGGGCCGAGGCGCCGGTGGCGAGGCATGCGTGATGCAGGAAACCGGTTTTCTGCGTGTGGCCGTGCTGATCGTGTTGGGAGCCTGCGGGCCGATCTCGTTGGCCCAGGCCGAACGGCAGTGCTTTGAGCGCGCGCGGCTGGCCGAGCAGCCCAGGGGCGAGGTCACCTTCGGGGTCGGATCGGGCGGGCGGACGGCGGCGGGGCTGGATCTCGAGGTGAGTTCCGACTTCCTGCTCGGCAAGGATCCGGCGGCAGTCTATGACACCTGCGTGATGTCGAAGGCGGGCGAGGCGCCAAGTCGCCCGCTCTACATGCGTCCGGACTGGAGGGGCTAGGGATGGCCAGGGACGCGATCCCCACGCCCGACCCCCGCCAGCTGCGCCTTGCGCGCGGCGCACTGGAGCGTATCCGGCGGCGGCGCTTGCGCGAGTTCGAGGCGATGATGGTGACGGGTTTTTCCCGCACCTGCCCGGTTTGCGGGTATGTGGGCGAGTTTGCGCCGGTGGGGGAACCGCCCCGGCTGGACGGACTTTGCCCGCTGTGCCGGTCGCGGGAACGGCATCGGCTGTTCAAGCTTTGGATCGAGCGTCGCGGTGCGATCACCACGGACATGGCGGTCCTGCATTTCGCCCCCGAGCCGGTGTTCGAGCCGATCTTGCGGGCGCTGGCCGGGACCTATGTCACCGCCGATTTCTTGCGGACAAAGGTCGACTTGAAGCTGAACATCGAGGCGCTGGAACTGGACGACGCAGGCTTCGATCTGATCGTGGCGCATCAGATCCTGGAACATGTCGATCATGTGAAGGCCCTGGGGGAGTGTTTCCGGGTGCTGAAACCCGGCGGGCGGCTGGTGGTCACGACCCCGGTGATCGAGGCCTGGGCGACGACGTACGTCAATCCGGCGATCACCACGGCGCGCGAGCGGGTGCTGCATTTCGGCCAGAAGGACCATTCTCGCTATTTCGGGCGTGACCTGAAGGATCACATGCGCGCGGCGGGTTTCGTGCTGCACGAATTCGTCTCGGTTGAACCCGATGTCTCGACCTACGCGCTGATGCGTGGCGAGACGCTGTACGAATTGACCAGGCCCGCGGGCCGCCCCATACCGCAGAAGAAGACTCGGAAAGGTTGACCCATGGTCCAGTTCACGCTGCCCAAGAACTCCAAGATCCGCACCGGCAAGACCTGGCCCAAGCCCGAAGGCGCAACGAACCTGCGCAAGTTCCAGGTCTATCGCTGGAACCCAGATGACGGCGAGAATCCGCGGGTGGATACCTATTTCGTCGATGTCGGCAGCTGCGGGCCGATGGTCCTGGATGCGCTGATCAAGATCAAGACCGAGATCGACCCGACGCTCACCTTCCGCCGGTCCTGCCGCGAAGGCATCTGCGGCTCCTGCGCGATGAACATCGACGGGATCAACACGCTGGCCTGCATCTATGGCCTCGACGAGATCAAGGGTGACGTGAAGATCTACCCCTTGCCGCACATGGCGGTGATCAAGGACCTGATCCCGGACCTGACCCATTTCTATGCCCAGCACGCCAGCATCATGCCGTGGCTGGAAACCAAGACCAACCGCCCGGCCAAGGAATGGCGCCAGTCGATTGACGACCGCTCCAAACTGGATGGGCTCTATGAATGCGTGATGTGCGCCTGCTGCTCGACCTCCTGTCCCAGCTACTGGTGGAACAGCGACCGCTACCTTGGCCCGGCGGCGCTGTTGCACGCCTATCGCTGGATCGTCGATTCACGCGACGAGGCGACCGGCGAGCGGCTGGATCAGCTGGAAGACCCGTTCAAGCTGTACCGCTGCCACACGATCATGAACTGCGCCAAGACCTGCCCGAAGGGGTTGAACCCGGCGAAGGCGATCGCCGAGATCAAGAAGATGATGGTGGACCGGGTGGTGTAAGCCGCTTGCGGCCGGGCGAGGTTGGCGCGAGGGTTGCCGGATGAAGCTGAATCATCCCGAACACCCCGCCCCCGCTGACGCCGCCGCCCGCAAGGCGATCCGCCCGGTGATCTGTTATCCGGTCGAGGGCCTGCCCCGGCCTGACCTTCCCGCCTACCGCGCGGCGCGGCAGGGATGGAGCCTTGCGTCAGAGGTGCAGGTGCCCCCGCGCGAGGCCCGGACCTTCGAGGTTCCGGCGGGGTGGTTCTTCCGCATCGTCAGCGTCGAAGGGCCACAGGTGGGAGACCTGAACCTGTTCGCAGCCGACAATCTGGGCGAGCGGTTCTTTTCCGGCAAGACACGGGCTCTGCACGGCACGCATCTGTCGACCGGGGACCGGATGTGGTCCTGCCTGCCCCACCTGCGGCCCATGGCGACCATCACCGAGGATACGCTCGACTGGTACGGCTTCGATGCCTTCGGCGGGTCGGTGCACGACGTGATCGGCACGCGGTGCGACCCCTATACCCATGCGCTGTTATCGGAGGGCGCGCAGTACCACCACTGCTGCCATTCCAACCTGACCCGGGCGGTGGCGGACCATTGGGGCCTGCCCGCCAAGGCGGCGGAGCTGCATGTGCATGACGTGCTGAACGTCTTCATGTGCACCGGGTTCACCCGCGACACCGGGCAGTATTTCATGAAAGCCAGTCCCGTCCGGCCCGGCGATTATCTGGAGTTCATGGCCGAGATCGACCTTCTTGGGGTGCTTTCGGCCTGTCCGGGCGGGGATTGTTCGTCGGAGCATTCCTCGGATGTCGCGGCCTGCCATCCGCTGCTGGTGCAGGTGTTCAAGCCGGCGGCGCCTCCGGCCGGCTGGGTGCCTGCGGGACCGAACCCCTATGACCGCAGTCACGGAACCTAGCGGTTATGCGTTGACATAGCGCAGATCCTGGAACCGGGCGCGCAGCGCCTTGGTGCGGGGCGCCACGGTTTCGGGGGCGTTGGAGCGCAAGGCTTCGGCGATGAGGGCGGCAATCGCCGGGGTGTCGGCGGGGGTGACGCCCCGGCGGACAAGCTCGGGCGTGCCGATGCGCAGACCGTTCATGTCGCCGGGGATTTCAGGGATCGGCAGGCCGATGCCACAGGCGAGGAACCCGGCTTTGCGGAGGGCCTTGGACGCCGCCTGCCCGCCGCCGAAGGCTGCGGCTTCAAGTGCGAACTGGTGCGAGGTGGTGATGCCACGGTCGGCGGCGAAGACGGGGAGGCCGAGCTTGTGGAGTTCGGTGGAGAGGGCGCGGGCGAGGTCGGTCATCGCCTTGGCGTAGGCTGTCCCGTGGTCGCGCCAATCGAGGAGGGTGTAGGCCAGAGCGGCGGATTTCGCAGCGTCGAAGTTGGCGGTCAGGCCGGGGAAGGCGATGGCGTCAAGGCGTTGGGCGATCGCGGCGTCGTTGGTCACGATCAGCCCGCCAGCGGGGCCGCCGAGGGATTTGTAGGTCGACATCGTCATCAGATGCGCGCCTTCGGTCAGCGGGTTGGCCCAGACGCCTCCCGCGATGATCCCGCATTGGTGGGCGGCGTCGAAAAGGACCTTGGAGCCGACCTGGTCGGCGATCTTGCGGATTTCGGCCACGGGATGGGGAAACAGGTTCAGGCTGCCGCCGACGGTGATGATCTTTGGCCGGACGCTATGAGCAAGGTCTTCGAGTGCCCTGAGATCAAGCGTATAGCCGTCGGAATCGATAGGGGCGGGGTGGGTGGTGAGGCCATAGAGCCCCGCGCAGCCGGCGGCGTGATGGGTGACATGGCCGCCAATGCTGCCGGGAGGCGCGATGATGCTGTCGCCGGGTTTCGCCAGCGCCATGAAGCCGTAGAGGTTGGCCAAGGCACCCGATCCGACGCGGATCTCTGCATAGGTCGCGTGGAAGACCTTTGCGGCAAGCTCGGCGGCGATGACTTCGATTTCCTCGATCGCCTCGAGACCCATCTCGTATTTGTCGCCGGGATAGCCGAGCGACGGGCGCGAGCCGATGCCGGAGGCCAGCGCCGCCTCGGCGCGCGGGCTCATCACATTGGTCGCGGGGTTCAGGTTGAAGCAGTCCCGGTCATGGATTTCCCGGTTGCGGTCGATGAGCTGGCCCAGACGCGCCGCGACCGTGGCTGACGGCTTTGCGGCGTCTTCGGCCAGCCTCTGGATATAGGTTTCACAGGCGGCGGGAACCCAGGGGCGGGAGGCAAGCTGCGGCATCGGCGACTCCGGTCAAAACCGGACCAGAAGACCTCTGCGCCACGCGATATGCAAGTCGGAAGCGCCGGTCAGTTCGTGACGACCGGCAAGCCCCGGGCGATCCAGCCGGGGCCTTCAGAGGAGCCGAGCATGCCTTCCGGCACATCGAAGATCTGCGCAAAACCGGCCTTGGTCAGCAGGTTGGCCATGCGCGCCGACCTGACGCCCCGGGCGCAGATCAGCGCGATCGGGCGGCTGCGGTCGCCTTTTGCAAGTGCGTCGAGCGCATCGACAAAATCCGGGCGCCGCATGTCCAGCCGCTGCGCGCCCTTCGGGCTGCCGGTCGCGTCCCATTCATCGGGGCGCCGGATGTCGATCAGGAGGATCTCGCCGGCCTCGACACGCTGGAAGGCGCTCGGCGCGTCAAGCTTCGGTCCGGCGAAGGCCGGGCGAAGGAGCGGATAGCCGATCGCCGCAGCGCCAAGGGCTGCTGATGCGGACAAAAGGACAAGGCGGCGTGACGGCATCGGGCATGCCTCATTGCTACCGTCGCAGGATAGCCGGGGCAGACCCCGGCGCAAATGACTTTCCCGCGACGCGGGAACCCTCAGGCGAAGGCGGCTTCCAGGGCGATCTCGACCATCGCGCCGAAGCTGCGTTCGCGCTGGTCGGAGGGCAGCGCCTCTCCGGTCGTGATGTGGTCCGATACGGTGAGGACAGCCAGGGCGCGGACCTTGTGGCGGGCGGCGAGGGTGTAAAGCTCGGCGGCCTCCATTTCCACGCCAAGGCAGCCGTGGCGGAGGAGCTGGTCGGAGAGGTCCGGGCGTTCGTCATAGAAGGTGTCGGAAGAGTAGATGCCGCCGACATGGACCGGAGTGCCCTTTGCGGTGGCAGCGGCGTAAGCCTTTGAGAGAAGGTCAAAATCGGCGCAGGGGGCGAAGTTCAGCTCTTTGAGGATCGTGCGCGAGGGCGAACCCACGGTCGAGGCGGTCTGCGCGAGGATCACGTCGCGGACTCTGACATGTTCCGGCAGGGCCCCAGCGGAGCCGATGCGGATCAGCGTCTTGGCGCCATAGTCGCGGATCAACTCGTTGGCGTAGATCGACAGCGATGGCATCCCCATGCCGGACCCGTGGATCGTGACGCGGTGGCCGTTCCAGGTCCCGGTATAGCCGAGCATCCCCCGGACTTCATTGACCAGAACGGCGTCCTTGAGGAAGGTCTGCGCGGCCCAGCGGGCGCGGTAGGGGTCGCCTGGCATCAGGACGGTTTCGGCGATCTCGCCGGGCTCCATGCCCGCGGCCTTGCG
>NCDY01000103.1 GCA_002280405.1 Rhodobacterales bacterium 32-66-9
CACCGCCATTCCCGGGGCAAGCCGCGCGAAAAGGGCGTCGATCTCGCGATGAATGTCACCGGCTTGCGCGGGATCGTTGTTCAGGGCAGCCCGGAACAGGGCGGCTGGAACAGCCCGGTCCAGAGGCAGTACCGTGAGCACCGCCTGAAGCACGGCCAACACCCCATGCCCGTCCGCCCGCACCAGCCGCCGCGCGTGATCCAGCGCCGGATAGTTGCCGTCGACTATCGCGATCTCGTCGCCGTGACCCATCGCCCTGAGGGTGGCCAGAAACTCGGGCCCAAGAAGGGGCGGTATCCCGATCAGCACGACTGGCCTCCCCCTCTGCAACGCGGCGTCAAACGCGCCGGCCGGGGCCAACCGACCCGACCGACATCCGGCAGACTGGCCGGGGATGCTACCTCTGTCAATAATAAATCAGAGTTATTTAATTATCTTGACGGACCGGACGGAATCGGCTTTTCTTCCCGTCGCGGCAACGTCGGTCCGGCGATGCGCAGGAATTAATGAACCGGGGGCTGGACATGTCCCCACCTTGGGAGGAAGACCAATGAAACTCATGACCAAAGCCCTTCTGGGCGCGGGCGCGCTGGCATTGATGTCGGGCATGGCCTCGGCGCAGGAACTTGCCTGCCTGATCACAAAAAACAACACCAACCCGTTCTTCGTGAAGATGAAAGAGGGCGCCGAGGCTGCCGCCAAAACCGCCGGCCTCGACTTCCAGGCCTATGCCGGTGAAAAGGACGGCGACGCCGCCCCGCAGATCACCGCGATCGAGAACTGCGTCGCCGCCGGCGCCAAGGGTATACTGATCACGCCGTCGAACGATTCGGTCGGCCCGGCGCTCAAGGACGCCCGCGCGGCCGGGATCCTGGTCATCGCGCTGGACACGCCGCTGGCGGACACCGAAGCCCAGGACATCACCTTCGCGACCGACAATTTCGAAGCCGGTCTTCTGATCGGCAAATGGGCCGCCGCGACCATGGGTGCGGAAGCCGCAAACGCCAAGATCGCGATGCTGGATATCAACAAGGACAACATCTCGGTCGACGTGCAGCGCGACACCGGCTTCCTCGTCGGTTTCGGCATCGAGGTTCCGGACCTGACGGTCCTCGGCTCGGAAACCGATCCGCGCGTGATCGGCCACGAATCCTCGGATGCAAACCCCGAGGGCGGCCTGCGCGCGATGGAGACGCTCCTGGCCAAGGACCCCGACATCAACGTGGTCTACACCATCAACGAACCCGCCGCCGAAGGCGCCTACCAGGCGCTGAAGAACGCCGGCAAGGAAGGTCAGGCGATCATCGTTTCGGTTGACGGCGGCTGCCCCGGCGTGGCCTCGGTCAAGTCGGGCGTCATCGGCGCCACCTCGCAGCAGTACCCGCTGAAGATGGCCTCGCTGGGGATCGAAGCGATTGCCGCCTACGCCAAGGACGGCACCAAGCCGACCGTGACCGAGGGCCTCTCGTTCTTCAACACCGGCGTGAACCTGGTCACCGACAAGCCGGTCGACGGCGTGCCCTCGATCGACTCGACCAAAGGCACCGAGCTTTGCTGGGGCTGATCTGCTCTTAACCAGTGCTTGATTAGTGGAAGGGCGGCTTTTAGGGTCGCCCTTCTTCATAAGCGGTGCCGGGACGGGCACCTGCGTCATCCGGGGGGAAGACTGCACATGGCCAGCGAAGACGCGCCAACCAAGACTATCTCCGATTTCGAGGCGACGCTGACCAAGGCGGACACCGCCGTGGCAAGCTTCGAAAAGGACGACAAGACCCTTGTCCACAAGCTGCGCAACTTCCTGCGGCGCAACCCGACGATGATCCCGGCGCTGGTGCTGATTCTGTCGATCCTGATCTTCGGCCTGATCCAGCCGCGCTTTCTGGGGGTCGGCGCGCTGTCGACCGTGCTGAAGCAAGTCACCGTCACCGGCTTCATCGCGCTGGCGCAGACCCTGATCATCCTGACCGCGGGCATCGACCTGTCGGTGGGCGCGATCCTGGTCGTCTCCTCGCTGGTCATGGCGAACCTCGCCGTCTTCTCCGGCGTGCCGGTGATCATCGCGGTCCTGATCGGCATCGCGCTTGGCGGGGTGATGGGGGCGGTGAACGGGCTTCTGGTCACGCTGATGCGCCTGCCGCCCTTCATCGTGACCCTTGGCACCCTGTCGATCTTCGAATCGCTGAAGCTCTGGTATTCCAAGTCGGAATCGGTGCGCAACGTCGACATCGAGGCGAATGCGGCGGGTCTGCTGTTCTTCGGCAAGGGCTTCAACATTGGCGGCGCGAGCGTCAGCTACGGCGGGATCACCCTGATCCTCCTGGCCGCGCTGCTGTGGTATGTGTTGAACCACACCGCCTGGGGCCGCCATGTCCATGCCATCGGCGATGACCCCGATGCGGCGCTGCTGTCGGGTATCAATGTCAACCGGACCCTGGTCTCGGTCTATACCGTGGCGGGCCTGATCTGCGGCTTTGCCGCCTGGATCGCCATCGGCCGCGTCGGGTCGGTCTCGCCCATCGCCTTTCAGGACGTGAACCTCGCCTCGATCACCGCCGTGGTGATCGGCGGCACCTCGCTTTTCGGCGGGCGCGGGTCGATCATCGGCTCGGTCCTGGGTGCCATGATAGTGGGCGTGTTCATCACCGGCCTGTCCTTGGCAGGCGTCGACGACTACTGGCAGAAATTCGCGGCGGGATGCCTTGTGATCATCGCCGTGGCGCTTGACCAATGGCTGCGGAGGGCATCGCAATGACCGTGCAAGACATGGGGACCGTCACCCCCATCCTGCAGGCGAAGGGCCTGATGAAGCGCTACGGCACCGTGGTCGCGATGAGCGGGGCCGACTTCGAGCTGATGCCGGGCGAGATCTGCGCGGTGATCGGCGACAACGGCGCGGGCAAGTCGACGTTGATCAAGGCCTTGTCGGGGGCGGTCGTCCCCGACCACGGCGAGATCCTCTTGGACGGCAAGCCGGTCCATTTCCGCAGCCCCGACGACGCAAGGGCGCTGGGGATCGAGACGGTCTACCAGAACCTTGCCATGTCACCCGCGCTATCGATTTCCGACAACATGTTCCTCGGGCGGGAATGGCGGGCTCCGGGGATAATGGGTTCGGTCTTTCGCAAGATGGACCACACCCGCATGCAGAAATTCGCCCGCGAGAAGCTGAACGAACTGGGCCTGATGACGATCCAGGACATCACCCAGCCGGTGGAAACCCTGTCGGGCGGCCAGCGCCAGGGCGTGGCGGTGGCCCGCGCGGCGGCCTTCGGATCGAAAGTGGTGATCCTTGACGAACCCACCGCCGCGCTGGGGGTCAAGGAAAGCCGCCGCGTGCTGGAGCTGATCCGCGACGTCCGCGCCCGCGGCATCCCGATCATCCTGATCAGCCACAACATGCCGCATGTGTTCGAGGTCGCCGACCGCATCCACATCCACCGGCTTGGCCGCAGGCTCTGCGTGATCAAGCCCAAGGACCACTCGATGTCGGACGCCGTGGCCTTCATGACCGGCGCGAAACTGCCCGAGGGTGTCACCGAGCCGGTCTGACCCCGGAAAGGCAGCACCCTGCCCCGCTGTGGTCTCCGTCCGGCCTCCCGGACGGGACTATGTGCAAGATGCGCAAACGCATTTGCCCATTTCCACAAATACTCCCCGCGGAGCGTCCGACCCGTCCACCCGCGCCATGCCCGGTGCAAAGGCCCGCGACTGCGCCGGCCAAGCGGGCCTCGATGGCCCCGAGGACGGCCTCCGCTGCAGAAAAGCCCTTGCCCATTTCGGGGCAAGCGGGTTGAAATGCCGTGCAAAAGTGCCACATCGGTCGCAACCCGCCGCGCCGCCATCACCCGCGCCCAGACGCACGCCCCGACGAGGAAGCCGCCTGCATGTCCCTAGCCCTCATCGTGGCCCTGCCATTCCTCGGCGCGGTGCTGCCGGGTCTCGCGATCCGCGCCGGACGCACTGCCGCCGCCGCGGCGACTGGCGCGGTCACGCTTCTGGCCTTTCTTCTCCTGCTGTCCCACGCCCCTGCCGTCCTGCGCGGCGAGGTGGTCCAGACCCGGATCGACTGGCTGCCGGCACTTGGCCTGAATGCCACCTTCTTCCTTGACGGGCTCGCGTTCCTGTTTGCGGGACTGATCCTTGGCATCGGCCTCCTCGTCATCCTTTACGCCCGCTTCTACCTCGCGAAGTCCGACCCGATGGGGCAGTTCTACAGCTATCTCCTTCTGTTCCAGGGCGCGATGGCGGGGATCGTCCTGTCGGACAACATCCTTCTGCTCCTGATCTTCTGGGAGCTGACCTCACTCTCCTCCTTCCTTCTCATCGGCTACTGGAAGCACCTGCCCGAAGCCCGCCAGGGCGCGCGGATGGCGCTTGCGGTCACTGGGGGCGGAGGCCTGGCGATGATCGCGGGGATGCTGATCCTGGGCAACATCACCGGCAGCTATGACCTGACGGTGATCCTGCAGAACAAGCAGGCAATCCAGGCCAGCCCCTGGTATTTGCCCGCGCTGATCCTGATCCTGCTTGGCGCCTTCACCAAATCGGCGCAGTTCCCGTTCCACTTCTGGCTGCCGCATGCGATGGCCGCCCCGACGCCGGTCTCGGCCTATCTGCATTCGGCCACCATGGTGAAGGCGGGCCTCTTCCTGATGGCGCGGCTCTGGCCGGTGCTTGCGGGCACGCCGGAGTGGTTCTGGATCGTCTCGACCGCGGGACTTGTGTCGCTGGTGATGGCGGCGGCGATCGCCTTCTTCAAGGACGACCTGAAGGCGCTTCTGGCCTATTCCACCGTCAGCCAGCTTGGTCTGATCACCATGCTTCTGGGCTTCGGCACCAAGGCAGCGGCGACGGTTGCCATCTTTCACATCATCAACCACGCCGTCTTCAAGGCGGCCCTGTTCATGACCGCCGGGATCGTGGATCACGCGGCGCATACCCGGGACCTCCGCCGTCTGGGGGGCCTGCGCAACCTGATGCCGGTCACCTTCGGCATCGCGCTGCTGGCCAGCCTCTCGATCGCGGGGATACCGCCCTTGAACGGCTTCTATTCCAAGGAAATGATGCTGGCCGAAGCCGCCGAGACGGTCTGGATCACCCCCTGGGCGATGGGCGTCCTTGCCACCCTCGGCGCGCTCTTTTCGGTGGCCTATAGCGTCCGTTTCCTGGCGCACGGCTTCCTTGGCCCGGTGCGCGAGGATTATCCGCACCAGCCGCACGACCCCGGCCCGGGCCTGTGGTCCGCGCCCGCCTTCCTGGCCGTCCTGATCGTGGTGATCGGCCTATTCCCGATGGCCACCGCCGCCTGGCTGGTCAACGTCGCGGCCGGTGCCACCACCGGCCAGCCGGTCGCGGTCGGCATCTACCTCTGGCCCGGGCTGAAGTCGGCGGCCCTGTGGATGTCCCTGGCGGCGGTCGGCGGCGGGCTGATGAGCCTCGGGGCCTACCCGCGTCTGCGCGCCCGCTGGGATGCCGCCCCGCGCCCGGACGCCAAGCGCCTGTTCGACGGCATCGTCGAGCCAGCCGCCGCCCTGGCGCGGAGCGTGACCGAGGGCCTGCACAACGGCAGCTTCGGTCGCGCCCTGACCTTGGCCGTGCTCGCCATTGCCGGGGCAGCGCTCTGGGCATTTTCCGGCGCGGAGCATCTTGCCGGGACGCGGGCGGGCCTGACCGCGACCCCGGCGCCGATCGCGCTCTGGGCGGTCATGCTGCTTGCGGCGCTGGCAACGCCCGTGCTGCATCGCCGCCGCCTGACCGCACTGATCCTGACCGGAGTCGTCGGCCTCTTGATCGCGCCCCTGTTCATGCTGTTCTCGGCCCCCGACCTTGCCCTGACCCAGGTCTCGGTCGAGGTCGTCACCATCCTTCTCATGCTGCTTGCGCTGCATTTCCTGCCCAAGGAGACGCCTGCCGAAACGCCGCTGCCCCGGCGCCTGCGCGATGCCGGCGTCGCGGGGATCGCCGGGCTCGGGATCGGCGCGCTGGCCTATGCGATGATGACAAGGGCCCCCGCCTTCGCGCCGATCTCGCAATACCATCTGGCGCAGTCGAAACCCGGAGCCGGGGGGACGAACGCGGTCAACACCATCATCGTCGACTTCCGCGGCTATGACACGTTCGGCGAGATCATCGTGCTTGGCATCGCCGCGCTGGTCATCTTCGCGCTGTCCGAAACCCTGCTGCGCAGCCCATCGGTTGTCGCGCGCCTCGCCTCCACTCCGCGCAAGCGGGAATCCGGCGACCGCCACCCGATGATGCTGGTCGTCTCGACCCGGCTTCTGCTGCCCATGGCGATGATGGTCGGGGTCTACATCTACCTGCGCGGCCACAACCTGCCCGGCGGCGGCTTTGTCGCGGGACTGGTGTTCGCCATCGCCTACCTCATGCAATACATGGCCTCGGGCTATGCCTGGACCCATGCCCGCCAGCGTTTCGACCACCATGTGCTGATCGGCTGGGGTGTCCTGATCGCCGCCCTTTCCGGGGTCGGGGCCTGGTTCCTCGGTCTGCCGTTCCTGACCTCGGGCTACGCCTACGTCACCCTCTGGCCGCTGGAAGAGTTTGAGCTGACCACCGCCGCGATCTTCGATCTGGGCGTCTTTCTCAGCGTCCTAGGTGCGGTCCTGCTCACGCTTGCCTCGCTGTCCCGACTGGCCCTGCGTCAGGGAGAGCGCGCCAACACCCGCGCCTATGACTCCGAAGGTGACCGCTGATGGAGGCCCTGCTTGCCAGCGCCATCGGCCTGCTGACGGCGGTGGGCATCTACCTCATGCTGCGCCAGCGCACCTTCCCGGTGATCCTGGGCCTGACGTTCCTGTCCTATGCCGTGAATCTGTTCCTGTTCGCCTCCGGCCGCCTGGCGGTGAACGCGGCTCCCATCATCGGCTTGACCAAGCCCTACGCCGACCCCCTGCCGCAGGCCCTGGTCCTGACCGCCATCGTCATCTCGTTCGGGATGACCGCCGTGATCATGATCATGGCCATCGGCGGCTATCTCTCGGCCGGGCATGACCGGATCGACCTCGACCGCGGGGCGGACGAATGAACCACTGGATCATCGCCCCTGTCGTCCTGCCCGCTTTCGTCGCGGCGGTGATGGTCATCATGTTGCGCGGTCAGCTTGACCTGCAGCGCATCGCCAGCCTGGCCGCGATCCTGGCGCTGAACGCCATCGCCCTCGCGCTGCTGTGGTCCGCGGCAACCCGCGGGCCCGAGGCCTATTTCCTGGGCGACTGGCCCGCCCCTTTCGGCATCGTCCTCGTCCTTGACCAACTCTCCGCCCTTATGGTCGCCCTTCTGGCCGCCCTCGCCCTGATCTGCGCGCTTTACGCCATCGGTTCCGGCTGGGACGCCAGGGGGGCACATTTCCACCCGCTCCTCATGTTCCTGCTCATGGGCATCGCCGGGGCCTTCCTGACCGGCGACGCCTTCAACCTGTTCGTGTTCTTCGAGGTTCTCCTCATCGCCTCCTATGGCCTCATGATCCACGGCGGAGGCCCGGCCCGGACCCGCGCCGGCATCCAGTACGTCGCGTTCAACCTGATTGGCTCTTCCCTTTTCCTCTTCGGTCTAGCCCCTTGCAGTTCTGGCTGCCCGGAACCTACGCCAATGCGCCCGGCGTCGTTGCCGCCATGTTCGCCGTGATGACCAAGATCGGCGCCTATGCGACCCTGCGCTTCGGCAGCCTGGTGTTCCCGCCCGACCTCGCCGCCACCGGGCCGCTGCTGCAAGAGCTGATCCAGCCCGCCGCCCTGGTCACACTCGCGGTCGGAGCCGTCGGCGTCCTTGGCGCCACCACCCTGCCCCGCCTGGCGGCCTTCGGCGGCATCGCCTCGATGGGCACGGTTTTCCTTGCGATCTCGGCCTTCACGCCACAAAGCTCGGCCGCGGCACTCTACTACATCCTGCATTCGACCCTTGCCACCGCCGCCCTGTTCCTCGTGGCCGATCTTGTCGCCCGCCGCCGTGCCCATGTCCGCCTGACCGACACCGCGGCCTGTGCCCAGACCGGTCTGATCGGAGCCCTCTTCATGGCCGCCGCCGTCGCCATCGCGGGCATGCCGCCGCTGTCCGGCTTCATCGGCAAGCTGCTGATCCTCGATGCCTTCCGGGATCAGGCCCCGCTCGTCTGGAGTGCGATCCTGGTCTCGTCATTCCTGATGATCCTCGGCCTCGCCCGCGCCGGGTCGCAGCTGTTCTGGAAACCGGTCCCGGACAGTCCGCCCGTCCGCCCGGGACCCGAACCCTTGGCCTTTGCTGCCGCGATTCTGGCTTTGGCAGGCCTTGCCGCCCTGACCATCTTTGCTGGTCCCGTCACCGCTGCGCTGAACGCCACTGCGCAAAGCCTTTATGACGCGCAGGCCTATCTTGCCGCCACCCGGCTCGGGGGCACCCCGTGAAGCGCCTTTTCCCCCATCCCTATCTCAGCCTGACGCTGATCGCGCTGTGGTTCCTCCTGGTGAACCAGTTGAAGATCGGCAGTCTGGTCATGGCCATCATCCTTGGCACCGTGATCCCGCTGGTCACCGCGGCCTGGTGGCCGAACCGGCCCCGCGTGCGCCATCCGTTCCGCCTTGCCGCCTATGTGATTCTCGTGCTTTGGGATGTGATCGTGGCCAATTTCCAGGTCGCGCGCATCGTCCTGTTCATGCCTCGCGACCGCATCCGCTCGAACTGGGTGACCATTCCGCTTGACCTGACGTCGCCCGAAGCGATCAGCCTGCTGGCCGGGACCATCACCATGACGCCCGGAACGGTCACCTCTGATATCTCCGCCTGCGGGCGGGCGCTTCTGGTCCACTCACTGCACGCCCCCGACCCGGGTGCCGTGCGCGACGAGATCAAATCCCGCTACGAGGCCCGGCTGAAAAGGATTTTCGAATGATCCTGCCCTATGCGCTTGCCATCTTTCTGGCCTGCATCGTGCTGTCGCTCGTGTTGAACATCTGGCGGCTTCTCACCGCCCCGACCGTGACCGACCGCATCCTGACCCTCGACACCATGACCGTGAACGCCATCGCGCTGGTGGTCGCCTATGGCATCTGGGCGGGCACCGGGCTTTACCTGGAAATTGCCGTCATCTTCGCCCTGACCGGCTTTGTCGGATCGGTCGCCTACTGCAAATATCTTCTCAGGGGAAGCATCATCGAATGACCTTCGCCCTGGCTCTCGACCTCTTCCTCTCGGCCATCCTGATCGGCGGCGGCCTCTTCGCCCTTGTCGGCTCTTACGGCCTTCTGCGCCTGCCGCGCCCGATGCAGCGCCTGCATGCGCCGACCAAGGCCACGACCGTCGGCGTCGGGGCTGCACTTGTGGTCTCGGCGCTCGACCTTGCGGGACAGGGCCAGGTCAGCTGGCAAGAGGGGCTGATCACCCTCTTTCTCCTGCTCACCGCGCCGATTTCGGCCCTGTTCCTGGCCAAGACCCTGATCCTGCGCGGCGAGGCTGATCCCAACCTCCCCGATCCCGGCACCGGCCAGCCCTGGGCCACCCTGGCCGAGGAACGCCCGGATCCCTGACCCGACGGCCAATTCTTGACCATTCGGTCAGAAATCTGCGACCCCGGCCCTTGCCACCCCCGACCCCCGCGTGGCATCGTCGTGAAAACCGGCCTTTTCGGGGACGCTCCATGAACACGCATGCCCCGGCCCAGACCGGCCTTCTTCCCAAGGTCACCCATGCCCGCAACCCGGGGCTTGCGCTGGACCTCGACTGGGTCGCTTCGGTCCAGGCCAACACCTCCGCCATCGAACGCCGCGCCGCCAGCCTGCCCGGTCGCCGCTCGGTCAAGAAGGACCATCAGGCCGCCTGGCTTCTGAAGGCGGTCTCCCTCATCGACCTGACCACGCTGTCGGGCGACGATACCGAGGGCCGCGTCCAGCGCCTTTGCGCCAAGGCCCGCCAGCCGGTCGCGCCCTGGATGCTGGACAAGCTCGGGATGCAGGGCCTGACCACCGGCGCCGTCTGCGTCTACCACGAGATGGTCGAAACCGCCGTCCGCGCCCTTGAGGGCACCGCGATCCCGGTCGCCGCCGTCTCCACCGGCTTTCCCGCAGGCCTCTCGCCCTACAAGCTCCGTATCGCCGAAATCGGCGAAAGCGTCCGCGCCGGGGCGCGCGAGATCGACATCGTCATCTCCCGCCGCCATGTCCTCACGCAGAACTGGCAAGCCCTCTACGACGAGATGCGCGACATGCGCGAGGCCTGCGGCGACGCCCACGTCAAGGCGATCCTCGCCACCGGAGAACTCGGCACCCTCCGCAACGTCGCCCGCGCCAGCCTTGTCTGCATGATGGGCGGTGCCGATTTCATCAAGACCTCCACCGGCAAGGAAGGCGTCAACGCCACCCTGCCCGTCTCCCTTACCATGATCCGCGCGATCCGCGACTACGAGGCCCGCACCGGCTTCAAGGTCGGCTACAAACCCGCAGGCGGCATCGCCAAGGCCAAGGACGCGCTGGTCTACCTCAGCCTGATGAAGGACGAACTCGGCCACCCCTGGCTGCAACCCGACCTCTTCCGCTTCGGCGCCTCCAGCCTGTTGGGAGACATCGAACGCCAGCTTGAACACCACCTCACCGGCCATTACTCGGCGGGCTTCCGCCACGCGATGGGCTAGTTTCGATGCACCCCGCAGCCCCTTCTCTTGTCAGATTTGCCCAAAGCAAATCTGACCGCGCCCGACCCGCCCCGCCGTTCTTCAGTTTCGGGGGGCGGGCGCGGCAGTGCCGCTCCCACCCCCGCGTGCCGGTCGCGGCCAGCTTTGCACCCGCCGTCGCAACACGGCAGCCATAGGACCAACCCCATGACCATCAAGGAAATCTTCGACAGCATGGCCTACGGCCCCGCCCCACAACGGCACCTTCGGCCACTTCATCGACGGCGTTTTCACCAAACCGGGCGAGACCTTCACCACCGCCAATCCCGCCTCCGGCCAACCCCTCGCGCAAGTGACCCAAGGCACCGCAGCCGACATCGCCGCCGCCGTGAAGGCCGCCCGCCGCGCGCAACCCGCCTGGGCCAAACTTCCCGCCCACAGCCGCGCCAAAATCCTCTACGCCCTCGCCCGCCTGACGCAAAAACACGCCCGCCTCCTGGCCGTCCTGGAGTCCCTCGACAACGGCAAGCCGATCCGCGAGTCGCGCGACATCGACATCCCCCTCGTCGCCCGCCACTTCTCCTACCACGCCGGCCTCGCCCAACTCCTCCCCTCCGAACACCCTGACCTCCAGCCCCTCGGCGTCTGCGGGGCCGTCATCCCCTGGAACTTCCCGCTCCTCATGCTCGCCTGGAAGGTCGCCCCCGCCCTCGCCGCCGGCAACACCATCGTCCTCAAACCCGCCGAATACACCCCCCTCACCGCCCTCCTCTTCGCCGAAATCTCCCGCGAGGCGGGCCTCCCCAAGGGCGTCCTCAACATCGTCACCGGCGACGGCACCACCGGCGCCGCCCTCGTGGACGCCCCTGTCGACAAGATCGCCTTCACCGGCTCCACCTCCGTCGGCAAACGCATCCGCGAGGCCA
>NCDY01000104.1 GCA_002280405.1 Rhodobacterales bacterium 32-66-9
AACGTGCCGGACGGGCAGGCGATGTGGGAGACGTCGAACTCGCTGTGGTCGGCGGTGCAGAGCCGGACCAACATGGTCTACCACGCGGCGGGGTGGCTGGAGGGCGGGCTGATCGCGTCCCCCGAGAAGTTCATCATGGACTGCGAGGTCCTGCAGATGATCCAGCGCTACTTCGAGGAGGTGACCTTTGCCACCCGGGACGAGGACCTGGCCTTCGACGCGATCAGGGAGGTGGGCGCGGGGGGACATTACTTCGGTATCCAGCACACCCAGGACCGCTATCAGCACGCCTTCTATGCGCCCTTCGTTTCGGACTGGCGGAATTATGAGGCGTGGCAGGCCGACGGGTCGGTCTGGACGGTGGAGCGGGCGCACCGGATCTACAAGCAGATCCTGGCGGAGTTCGAGGCACCGGCGATGAACGGAGACCACCTGGAGGAGCTGCGGCGCTTCGTCGCCCGGCGGAAGGAAGAGGGCGGCGCTCCGACCGACTTCTGAGGCGGCGAGCCTCTTGGGCGACGGAAGTCTGCACCGATCCCGGCGCTGCGACGACATTCCCGGCCTCGGGTCGCAGCGACTGCGCCGGGCCCGGGGCCGACGTGGACGGGCAGCGTCAGACGGACGCCGCGCGCAACAGGTCCGGGCCGGGCTGTCCCGCCAGCACAGGCCATGATCGACGCCCTGCTTTTCGGGAGACGGTCTGGGCGCTCCGGTGCCGCCTTGACGAACGGGTCTGGCCCGCATACCTACTGACCGCAGCGCGGGCGTTGTGTAATGGTAAGACCTTAGCCTTCCAAGCTAATGACGCGGGTTCGATTCCCGCCGCCCGCTCCAGTCCCGCCGAGGATCCGGTCGAGCTGTCTGCGCACGCGGGACGGACTTTTGGGTCGTTTGCAATCAAGGGGGTGCTGGCGGGCATTCACCATCTGGCAAGACTTTCGGCACCGCGGTGCGAGGGCGGGATGATCACGGCCGACAAGAACGCGGCGCGCTGAAGCCTCCGGTCTACGGCGAGGGTCCGGCTTCGTCCGCGCCGTCCGCCGGGAAGGTGACCATGCCGGTGGTGCAGTGCAGCGTCCGCCCCGGGAAGATCCTGGCATATTTGGCGACGAAGCGGGCGCGGCAGTCGGCAAAGCTGGGGCCCTTGGTGCCGCGTCCGTGGTGGCGCAGGTGGAAATCCACGGCCCAGGCGCTGCCGCCTTGCAGTTCTGCCTGCAGGCAAAGGTCGGGGCCGTAGAAGTGGAAGCCTGACAGGTCGAGGGACGGCAGCACGGGCCGCGACCGGCGCATCACGATGAAGCATTCGTCCAGCGTTTCCACCCGCGCAGGCATCGCACCCCGGCGTCGGTCCTGCCCGTAGATGTCGGAGATGTGGAAGCTCAGCATCGGGCGGGTATGCGCCTTGGGGCGGAAGCGCCCGCCGGCGATCCCGGCAAGGCTCCAGCCAGGGTCGAGCGCGGTCAGGTCGTCGAGACGGGCGAGGAGGTCGTCCTGGCCCTGGTCGATCAGTTCGATGTCGTCGTGGCAGAAGATGACATAGCGCCCTCGTGCCCGCGTCAGAAGCGCGCGCTGCCAGGAGTAGCCGTCAAAGCGATTGCCGTTGCGGTTGTCGGCTGCGAGGTGCTCGGTCGTCTCGGGCGAAAAGCCCCGTCGCGAGAAGGAGGCGACCAGCCGCTCATGTCGGTCCTGCGACTGGACCAGGGCGCAGACCGAAAAATCCGGCCCGTCGGGGTCGCCGGGCGTGATCCAGGCCGGCGCCGGACCTGTCACAGGTTCTCGGCCTGCGGCATGCCAAGGACGTGGTAGCCGCCGTCGACATGCACGATCTCGCCGCTGGTGCAGGCGCCATAGTCCGAGCAGAGCCAGACCGCGGTGCCGCCGATGGCCTGGAGCGTCGCATTGGCGCGCAGGGGGGTGTTGGCCTCGGTGTGGCGGTAGGTGGCCCGCGCGCCGCCGATGGCGGCCCCGGCGAGCGTCTTCATCGGCCCCGGCGAAATCGCGTTGACGCGGATGCCCTGCGGGCCAAGGTCGTTGGCGAGGTAACGGGTGGCGGATTCCAGTGCGGCCTTGGCCACGCCCATCACGTTGTAGTTCGGCACGACCTTGTTCGAGCCCTGGAAGGTCAGGGTGATCAGCGTGCCGCCATTCGGCATCAGGCTTTCGGCGCGCCGGGCGACGTCGATGAATGAAAAGCAGGATATGTTCAGCGAGTTCAGGAAGTTGCCCTTGGTCGTGTTGATGAAGCGGCCGGTCAGCTCGGTCTTGTCGGAAAAGGCGATGGCGTGGACGACGAAGTCCAGCGATCCCCAGCGACGGCCGATTTCGCCAAAGCAGGCGTCAAGGCTGTCCTCGTTCGTGACATCGACGTCGATCAGGAAGTCCGAGCCGACGCTGGCGGCCAGGGGCTCTACCCGTTTGCCGAAGGCCTCGCCCTGGTAGCTGAAGGCCAGGCTTGCGCCTTCGGCGGCCAGCGCCGAGGCGATGCCCCAGGCGATAGAGCGGTCGTTCGCCACGCCCATGACAAGCCCGCGCTTGCCTTTCATCAGTTCGGCCATGATGGCTCCTAGCCCTGAAATTTCGACATGACGAGGGTGGCGTTGGTGCCGCCGAATCCGAAGGAGTTCGACAGGACGCTGTCCAGTTCGACGCCGTCGCGCAAGGTGGTCACGATCTCGCCGGGGTCGAGCGCCGGATCGAGGGTGACGACATTGGCCGAGGCGGCGATGAAGCTGCCGTTCAGCATGATCAGCGAATAGATCGCCTCCCACACGCCCGCACCGCCGAGGCAGTGCCCGGTCAGCGACTTGGTCGAGGCGATGGGCGGCGTGGTGCCGCGCCCGAAAACGCGGCGGATGGCTTCGACCTCGGTGATGTCGCCGACGACGGTAGAGGTGCCGTGGGAGTTGATGTAGTCGATGCGGCGGTCCTTCGGCAGCGTCGACAGCGCAAGGCGCATCGCGCGCTCGCCACCCTCACCGCTGGGGGCCACCATGTCGTGGCCGTCCGAGGTTGCGCCGTAGCCGGTGACCTCGGCATAGATTCTGGCGCCGCGCGCCTTCGCGTGTTCCAGTTCCTCCAGCACCACGATGCCGCCGCCGCCGGCGATGACGAACCCGTCGCGGTTGGCGTCATAGGTGCGGGACGCGGTTTCCGGGGCGTCGTTGTATTTGCTGCTCATCGCGCCCATCGCGTCGAAGAGGCACGAGAGCGTCCAGTCCAGTTCCTCGCCGCCGCCGGCAAAGACGATGTCCTGCTTGCCCATCTGGATCAGTTCGGTGCCGTTGCCGATGCAATGCGCCGAGGTGGAGCAGGCCGAGGTGATGGAATAGTTCACGCCACGGATCTTGAACGGCGTCGCAAGGCAGGCCGAGACGGTGGAGGACATGCCCTTGGTCACGCCGAAGGGGCCGATGCGTTTCGGGCTGCCGGTTTCGCGGACGATGTTGTGCGCCTTGAAGAACGACTTCGTCGATGGCCCGCCCGAGCCGACGATGATGCCGGTGCGGTCGTTGGACACGTCTTCGGGCGACAGGCCCGAGTCCTTCACCGCCTGGTCCATCGCGATGAAGGTATAGGCCGCCCCGTCGCCCATGAAGCGCAGGTCGCGCTTGTCGATATGGTCCTCCAGCACGATGTGCGGCTGACCGTGGACCCGGCAGCGGAAGCCATATTCGGCATAGTCCGGGGCGAAGACGATGCCTGATTTTCCGGCGCGAAGGCTGGCCTCGACCTCTGCCGCAGAGTTGCCGATGGAGGATACGATCCCGATCCCGGTGATGACGACACGGCGCATGGGGCCGGTATTGATGTTCCGATACTCGGCCTGTGAACGCGCCCACTCGTGCAGAAATTTCTCGCACTCCACTCGGAGTTCGCGGTCGGCAAGTCTTGGATCGTTGCTTATGAGGTAGTGTTCCAGCCCTTCGCTACCCCATTCCTTGACCAGATCAACGATGACGCCTTGCCGGGCAGCCTCTATTGCCGAATGGGTGCCAGCACGATGCTTGTTCGCCCAGGCGACGTGCTGACGGTTTCGCGCACGGACGTTCTTGCTTTCCCCGATCCGCAAAGAACGAGTCGGCCAATGAACTTCGGCATAGATGCCATGACCGGTAGTGATGCGCTCGTTGTCGCCCTTGCCCTGCTGAAAATCCAGGTCCAGGACTATTCCCCGAAAAATCAGTTTCGGCATCTTGTCCTCTCGCTTGGCTTGCGAAGCAGTTGCCGCCTAAGCGTCGGTGGGCCTCACGCCTCGCTCAACGCCACCTTCATGTCCTTGACGAGGTAGATCACCTCGCCATCCGCCTCGACCCGCCCGTCGGCGACGCCCATCGTCAGGCGGCGGGTGGTCAGGGCCTTGGTGAAGTCGACGAAGTAGGTGAGCTTCTTGCGGTCGGGGCGGACCATGCCGGTCAGTTTCACCTCGCCCACCCCCAGCGCATAGCCGCGGCCCTGCCAGCCGCGCCAGCCGAGGTTGAAGCCGGTGAGCTGCCACAACCCGTCAAGGCCCAGGCAGCCCGGCATGATCGGGTTGCCGGGGAAGTGGCAGGCGAAGAACCAGAGATCCGGCGTGATGTCGAATTCGGCGACGACGTGACCCTTGCCATGCGCGCCCCGATCTTCCGAGATGTCGGTGATCCGGTCCATCATCAGCATCGGCGGGGCGGGAAGCTGGGCGTTGCCGGGGCCGAAAAGTTCGCCGCGTGAACAGGCGAGCAGCGCCTCTTTGTCGAAGAAGGTCGGATACGACGCCATCCCTTGTGTCCCCCATTTGCACCGTCACCCTCCCTAGCATTCGGGGGCGAAGACTGGCAAGTCTGACGGGGAAGGCGCGGATGACGTGGCTGCAGCGGTTCATCACGGCAAGCGGGACGAGCAACCTGGCGGACGGGGTTGCGGTTGCGGCCTGGGGCTGGATCGCATCGCTGCTGACGCGGGACGCGCTGCTGGTCGCGCTGGTGCCGGTGGCGCTGCGGCTGCCCCGGGGCGCTGCTGGCGTTGCCCGCGCTGGTGCCGCCCGACCGGCTGGAGCGGGCGAACGGCCAGCTGTGGAGCGCGGAGCTTTTGACCAGCGCGCTGATCGGCCCGGCGCTGGTCTTGCCCTTTTCGGGGGGCCAGGATCGGGTCCACTTTTGTCACACCGCAGGTCTGGAGCGCGATCCAGCGTGGATTTGGCGCGATTTCACGCTGAAGCCGGTGAATCCGCATTGAAATTGTCGGGTTTGCGGCCCTATATCAGGACAGGCAACGGCAGGGGCAACGTTTGACCGGCACGGACCGCAGCGCAGAATGGTTGAAGGCGGGGGGCTTGCGGCCCACCCGACAGCGGCTTGCATTGGCGAAGCTGCTGGTCGGGGACGGGCTGAACCGGCATGTCACGGCTGAAAGTCTGTATGCCCTGTCATCGGTCGCAGGTGAGCGTGTCAGTCTTGCGACCGTCTACAACACGCTGCGCGCCTTCTGCGAGGCGGGACTGGTGAACGAGGTCGTCGTCGACGGCTCGAAGTCGTATTTCGACACGCGCACCGACGACCACCCGCACTTCTACTGGGAAGACAGCCACAGTCTGACCGACGCCCCCGCGGAAGAGCTGGAAATCGCCTGCCTGCCGCAGGTGCCTGCGGGCATGGCGGTGTCGCGGGTCGACGTGGTCATCCGCCTGCGCCGGGCATGAGCCCGGGCGGGGTTTCCCCCGCCCGAAGCTGTCACAAGTCGCGCAGGGTCACTTCGGAACCAGCACGGTGTCGATGACGTGGATCACGCCGTTGGACTGGTCGACATCGCCGATCGTGATGGTGCCGATGTTCTTCGACTCGGAATAGACCATCGCCGTGTCGCCGTTGAACTTCACCGACAGCGCGTCGCCCGACAGGGTCTTGAGGTTCGCAAAGCCGTCCGATCCGACCTTGGCGCGCAGATCGGCCAGCTTCAGATCGCCCGCCACGACATGCGCGGTCAGGATCTTTGTCAGCATCGCCTTGTTCTCGGGTTTCAGCAAGGTGTCGACGGTGCCCGCCGGCAGCGCGGCGAAGGCTTCGTTCGTGGGCGCGAAGACGGTGAAGGGACCGGGCCCCATCAGCGCGTCGACCAGCCCCGCGGCCTTGACGGCAGCGACCAGCGTGGTGTGGTCCTTCGAGTTCACGGCATTCTCGATGATGTTCTTGGTGTCGAACATCGGCGCGCCGCCGACTTCGGGGTTCGCGGCGAAAGCGGAGGTGGCAAGCACGGTCAGCGCGACGGCGCCAAGCAGGGATCTGAGGGACATGGTTTGCTCCGTTACAGCGTCCAGCCGGCCGATCCGGCTGTCACATTCCGAAGAACGGGGCGTTCGAAGCACAAGTTTCGGAACGAGGATCACGGCTGCGTGAACGCGATCAGAACCACTGACCGGGCTCCATCAGGCCCAGATCCAGCAACTGCTGGCTGTGCCAGTCGAACTTCACCGAATTGCGCCAGCGGAAATTCTGGATCGCATGCCGCGAGCCGGGGTTGGTGCGCAGCGCCTTGGCGGTGCGGAAGGAACAGATCGCTGCCGTCAGGTTGTTGTGCCAGCGGCAGGCATAGGTGTTCATCTCGTCGTCCGACAGCGTGAAGTCGGGCAGAAGCCTGAGGCCAGGCTTGGCGCGGAACAGCGCGATACGGTCGATCCGGCGCCGGGCATGGGGAATGTGCTCCTCGAACCGCCAGCGCAATCCGCCGAAGAAGTCGAGCTGCCGGTCCTTCGGTTCCCAGTCCTTCGCCGGGTCCTTCCGGGCCAGCGCGTAATAGCCGGACCGGTCCAGCCAGGCATCGCCGACCGCGACCGCGTCCGGGTGCGCGCCAAGATCGCCCGCGTAAAGGTCGATGACATAGGTCAGCATCGCCTCGCGCCGTTCCTCGGCATGGAAGGTCACAAGTTCGCCCACCCGGCGGGTCTCGCGGAACGGGTAGAACAGGTATTCGGCATTGTGGCCGTAATAGAGCCAGGTACCCGGGCAGCGTTCGATGGTCCGGTTCACCGCCGCGACCAGCGCGCCTGGGGCGTGAACGTCATGCGGGACGACATGGGCCTGCGTCTCGTGTTCTGGCGAAAGCTGCACATTCTGCGGTGCCAGCAGGACCACGTCGCGAAATCCGCAGGCAAGGTGGTGGGCAACGGTCGACTCCAGCTCGACCTCGTCCTCGGCCATGATCAGCGCCACCGGGCCCTTGCCGAAGCCGGCGGCCTTGCGGTCGAGAAAGGCGGAAAGGCTGGAATAGCGCATCGGGGGTCCGGTCAAGGTCGGGCCGCAAGGTCGGCGATCCAGCAGGGCGATGCAAGAGAGCATGGCGGCGGTTGAGGCGGAAAGCATGTTGGGGTAAGACCGCCTCGGCCCGGAGACCTGCCCATGACCGACGCAAAGAAGCTTTTCGTCAAGACCTACGGCTGTCAGATGAACGTCTACGACAGCGAGCGCATGGTCGAGGCGCTGGCGGCCAGCGGCTATGTCACGACAGATCAGGTCGAGGACGCGGACATGGTGCTTCTGAACACCTGCCACATCCGCGAAAAGGCGTCCGAGAAGCTGTATTCCGACCTCGGGCGCCTGCGAGGGCTGAAGGCGGCCAGGCCGGGGCTGAAGGTCGGCGTGGCGGGCTGCGTGGCACAGGCCGAAGGCGAAGAGATCCTGCGACGATCGCCCGTCGTCGATCTTGTGGTAGGACCGCAGGCCTATCACCGCCTGCCGGCGATGGTCGAGGCCGGGGAACGGCTGGTCGATACCGAGTTTCCGGTCGAGGACAAGTTCTCGCTCTTGCCGAAACGGACGGCGATGCGCGGACCCGCGGCGTTCCTGACCGTCCAGGAAGGGTGCGACAAGTTCTGCGCCTTTTGCGTCGTGCCCTACACGCGGGGCGCGGAAACCAGCCGCCCGGTCGCGCGCCTTCTGGACGAGGCGCGGGGGCTGGTGGCGCAGGGCGTGCGCGAGATCACGCTTTTGGGCCAGAACGTCAACGCCTACCATGGCGCGGGGCCGGACGGGGCCTGGGGCCTGGCGCGGCTGGTGCGGGAACTGGCCGGGATCGACGGTCTGAGGCGTCTGCGCTACACCACCAGCCACCCCAATGACATGGAAGACGACCTGATCGCCGCGCATGGCGATCTGCCCGCGCTGATGCCCTATCTGCATCTGCCGGTGCAGTCGGGGTCGGACCGCATCCTGAAGGCGATGAACCGCAGGCACTCGGCGGACCAGTACCTGCGGCTGGTCGGGCGGATCCGGGCGGCGCGGCCCGATATCCTGCTGTCGTCGGATTTCATCGTCGGCTTCCCCGGCGAGACCGAGGCCGATTTCCAGGCCACGCTGGACCTGATCCGCGCGGTCGGGTTCGGGCAGGCCTTCAGCTTCAAGTATTCGGCCCGACCCGGCACACCGGCGGCCGAGAAAGCCCCGGTTCCCGCCGAAATTGCGGATGCGCGGCTGCGGGACCTGCAGGCGCTGATCACCGCGCAGCAGCATTCCGCGCAAGAGGCGATGGTCGGTCGCGAGGCCGAGGTGCTGTATGAAAAGCCGGGCCGCCTGCCGGGCCAGATGGTCGGGAAATCCGGCCATCTTCATGCCGTGCATGTGCAGGATCCGGAAGGTCGCATCGGTGACCTTGTGCGCGCCCGGGTGTCAGCTTCGTCATCCAACTCTCTGGCCGCGCGACTTCTTTCCCGGATCGCTTGACCATATGGAACTGTGGCAGATCGGCAAGGAAGCCGTATTGCGGCTGCAAGATCCGCGGGAAAGCCGATTTTACGCGTCGAGCACCTTCTCTCCAGCCGGTTTCGGCGGCATTATCGCCTGCAAGGCATGGGTGACTCAGCTGGTTCAGGTACGAGGAGAGGGACATTGTTGAGAGAAGAAGGCAGGCTTCGCCGTGGGCTTTCCGCTGCGGTGACGGGCATCTGCATGGTTGCCGCGCCGATGGCGCTGGCGCAGGATCGGGCAGTGACCGGCAAGATCGAATGGGGCCTCTGGGTCGACGGTGACGGCTGCCAGCACTGGTGGGCGGACGGCGGAACCGAAGGCTACATGGTGCCGCGCCGCGACCCCAAGACCGGCAAGCCGGTATGCCTGCGGCAGGTCAGCTGCCTGATCGAAAGCACCGATGCCTACTTTGCCACCGCCAGCGCGACGCTTACGGCGGCAGGCCGGTCCAAGCTGGAAAAATATTTCCGCCAGGCCGGTGCCTTCTCGTATTCCATCGCGGGACACACCGACAGTCGCGGGTCGGACGCCTACAATCAGGGCCTGTCCGAGGCGCGCGCCGCCGCCGTGGCCGCCGTCGCGCAATCGGTCGGCGCGGTCGTGGACAGTTCGGTCGGCTACGGCGAAAGCCAGCCCGCCGCGTCGAACGACACCGCCGAGGGCATGGCGAAGAATCGCCGTGTCGAAGTTCTCTGCAAGAAGGGCTGACGATCATGACGCTTGCAGGATTGGTGGAAATGGCGCGCTTCGCTGCGGGCTCTCGGGCCGGTCTGGCGCTTGGCTTCGGCACGCTGCTGTCGGGCTGCGCCGGCTTGTTCGAAGGGGTGGAGGGGACGGTTCCCTATTCAGGACCGGACTCGGTGATCGCCACCGCGCAGGATTATGGCCGGGACAATTCCAAGCTGACGGACGGCGAGGCCGCGATTGCCTATGACCCGGACGGCTGCCAGGTCTGGATCATCGACGACGGCCTCGAGGGCTATTCCTCGCCGCGCTTCGACCCGAAAACCGGACTTCCGGTCTGCGATGGCAAATATCCGCCAGGCACGGTGATCGGCGTCTACGAGACGGCCGATGCCGGGGTGGCCGACCGTGTCTCTGGCCCGGCGGCCGGCCACAGACAGTAGACACCACCAGACCGGCGTAGGTGACGGGGATGCGGCGCATTGGCCCCGGCATTGCCGGGGTCTGCTTCGCTGCCCGTCGCGCAGGGTGCGTCATGAAATCTCCATCATTCAATACAAGAGTTTGTGTCGGCATCGAGTTTCACTTGCCAGATGCCGTGTCCGGCTGCACAGTTTCAGATGTGGCCCCGCATCAAGGAGACCCCTTTGGGCATCAGCGCGCTGACCCCCCCGCCGAACCGCACTGCCGCCGAGGATATCGTGGAAACCGTCCTCGAATTTCCCGACAACCGGTTGCTGATCGATCTTTGCGGCGAATTCGACCGCAACCTCGCGCAGATCGAACATCAGATGGGGGTGCATATCCTGCGGCGCGGCAACCGGCTGGCGGTCATCGGCGACAAGGCGGCGCGAGAGCAGGCGGCAGCGGTGCTGCGGTCACTTTACGCCCGGCTGGAATCGGGGCGCGACGTGGCGGCGGGCGATATCGACGGCGCGATGCGGATGGGCCGCCCGGTCGATGCGGACAGCGCGGAACAGATCGAGCTGTTCAGCACGGGCATGGAGCTTCGCACCCGCAAGAAGCCCATCGAACCCCGGACCGAGGCGCAGAAGGCCTATGTGGCCAACCTCTTCCAGCACGAGCTTGGCTTCGGCATCGGGCCGGCGGGGACGGGGAAGACCTATCTGGCCGTCGCGGTCGGCGTGACGATGTTCATCTCGGGTGCGGTCGAGAAGATCATCCTGTCGCGCCCGGCGGTCGAGGCGGGCGAAAGGCTCGGCTTCCTGCCCGGCGACATGAAGGAGAAGGTCGATCCCTACATGCAGCCCCTGTATGACGCGCTGAACGACTTCCTGCCGTCGAAGCAGGTGGAAAAGCTGTTGCAGGAAAAGCGGATCGAGATCGCCCCCCTGGCCTTCATGCGCGGCCGGACCCTGTCGAATGCCTTCATCGTGCTCGACGAGGCGCAGAACGCCACCACGATGCAGATGAAGATGTTTCTGACCCGCCTTGGCGAAGGCAGCCGGATGGTGATCACCGGCGACCGGACGCAAGTCGACCTGCCGCGTGGCACGGCCTCCGGTCTGGCCGAGGCAGAGCGGATTCTGCAAGGGGTGCGGGGCGTCACCTTCAACTACTTCACCTCGAAGGATGTGGTGCGGCACCCGCTGGTCGGCCGGATCATCGAAGCCTACGAGGCCGACGAAGCGCGGGGATGACCGGCGGGTTTCTGTCGGAGCGCTGACGCGCAAGGCTTTTGTCTCGTCGTCGGCCTTCGCCTCCTCCTCGCGATGCGCTCCGCGCGGGGAGTATTTCCGGAAATGGGCAAATGC
>NCDY01000105.1 GCA_002280405.1 Rhodobacterales bacterium 32-66-9
ATCGTGCGCGAGGGGGAGCCGGTGGTGGAGGCAGTCTGGGCGAGGATCACGTCGCGGACCTTGACATGTTCGGGCAAGGCCCCGGCGGACCCGATGCGGATCAGGGTCCTTGCCCCATAGTCGCGGATCAGTTCGTTGGCGTAGATCGACAGGGACGGCATCCCCATGCCCGAGCCGTGGATGGTGACAGGGTGGCCGCGCCAGGTGCCGGTGTAGCCGAGCATCCCCCGCACCTCGTTCACCAGGACGGCATCCTTCAGGAAGGTCTGCGCAGCCCAGCGGGCCCGGTAGGGGTCGCCGGGCAGAAGCACGGTTTCGGCAATTTCGCCGGGCTTGGCACCGATGTGGACGGTCATGGAGTCCTCTCGACGGTGAAACCAGGGTCGATCCGCTGATTTCCTGCGGTTTTGGCGGTCTGTTGTCCGTCTGCCCGGCGTCCGGCAAACGTCTGGCAGGCAGTCTGGCTTTTGCCGCAGTAATGAGCCGGGCGCCGCGGCCTCGCAAGAGCGGAAAAACCGGTTGGTCGGCTTTCGCGCCTGCGCTATCGGATGAGGGTGAAGGTTGCGCGAAGCCGGGGATTGGGTGTGAGTCTGGACTACGATCTGACGCTGGTCGCCGGGCATCGCCAGGCGCTGCTTTCGCGGACGCTGGAGTCCTTCGCGCGCGACGTCTTTCCGAACTTCCCGATCCGCCGCGTGATCGCCAATATTGACCGTTTCATGGGGGATGACGCCGAGGGCGGTCGCTGCGAGGCGCTGATCCGGCGGCATTTCCCCGATGCGTTGATCTTCCGGCCCGAGACGCCGGATTTCGCCTCGGCGGTGATTCGGGTCTGGGCGGCCACGACGGCACCGCGCGTCTTGCATCTGGAGGACGACTGGGTGGCGCTGGAGCCGTTCGGGCCGGACCGGATCGAACCCCTGTTCGAGCCGGACGTGGGTGCCGTGACCTTCATGTGCAAGAACAAGCATACGCGGGGTCTGCCCCATCAAACTGCCCGGCGGATCGGCAAGAAGCGTGGCAAGGTCGTCTCGGATGTGCTGGTGAACGCCTTCTCGACCTCGCCGGGTGTGTTCGACGGCAAGTTCCTGCGGGATGCGGCCTGGCGGATGGAGCCGGGCCTGGACCCGGAAAAGCAGTTCTACCGACGGACCAATCCTTTTCTGGAGGAACATGCTTTGCCCAGACGGTGCATGTTCCTGCGAGGGACAGTGCGGCGCGACCTTGTCGCCGATATCGGCCTGCAGGCGCGGGCGGATGTCGGGCTGGTGAAGCTGTACAAGAACGGGGCCTCGGTCTGGCGCCGGGCCGATGCTGCACCTGAAAGCTGAGTCATTCGGCGGCGACCGGGGCCGGATCGGCAAGGGCCACGAGGTCGAGCATGATCCGGTTCAACTGGAAATCCTTGGGGGTGTAGACCCGGGCAACGCCCATGGCTTGCAGGGTCCTGGCGTCTTCGTCCGGAATGATGCCGCCGACGACGAGCGGGGTCTCGGCGAGGCCTGCCTCGGACATGCGCTGAAGCGTTTCGCGGATAAGGGTGATGTGGCTGCCCGAGAGGATGGAGAGGCCGATCACGTCGGGGCGCTTGTCAACGGCGGCCGTGACGATCTCTTCGGGCGTCAGGCGGATGCCGTCGTAGGTGATCTCCATCCCGCAGTCGCGGGCGCGGGCGGCGATCTGCTCCGCTCCGTTGGAATGGCCGTCAAGGCCGGGCTTGCCGAGGAGAAGGCGCACCGGGCGGCCGAGTTTGGTGGCCACGGCGGCAACGGCATCGCGGACGGGTTCAAGGCCCTCGGTGCGGTTCGAGGGATGCCGGGAAACGCCGGTGGGCGCGCGGTATTCACCATAAAGCGCGCGCATCGCGTTGCCCCATTCGCCGGTGGTGACTCCGGCCTTGGCGCAGGCGATGGAGACGGGCATGATGTTTGTGCCTGATTGCGCGGCCCGCCTCAGGCTGGCAAGAGCTTCGCTTACCTTGGCGGGGTCGCGCTTTGCGCGCCACGCGGCGAGGCGGGCGCATTGGTCGGCCTCGGCCTGGGGATCGGATTGCATGGTCAGGCTGTCCCCGGTGGTCAGGGGCGAGGGCTCGGTCGTGGTAAAGCGGTTCACGCCGACCACGGTGGTTTCACCGGATTCGATGCGGGCGAGGCGGTCGGCGTTCGCTTCGACCAGGCGGGATTTCATGTAGGCGATGGCGGCGACGGCACCGCCCATCGCGTCGATGTGGGCGAGTTCTTCGTGGGCGCCCTGCTTCAGCGCGTTGACCTTGCGGTCGATGGCAGGGTTGCCCTCGAAGATGTCGTCATATTCCAGAAGGTCGGTCTCGTAGGCCAGGATCTGCTGCATCCGCAGCGACCACTGCTGGTCGAAGGGGCGGGGGAGACCCAGCGCCTCGTTCCAGGCGGGCAGCTGGACGGCGCGGGCGCGGGCTGATCTGGAGAGGGTGACGGCCAGCATTTCCAGAAGTATGCGGGTGACGTTGTTTTCCGGCTGCTGCTCGGTGAGGCCGAGGGAGTTCACCTGGACGCCATAGCGGAAGCGGCGGTGCCTGGGGTCGGTGATGCCGTAGCGGGCTTCCAAGAGTTCGTCCCAAAGCGCGGTGAAGGCACGCATCTTGCAGAGCTCGGTCACGAAGCGGATGCCGGCATTGACAAAAAACGACATTCTGCCGGCCATCGCTGGGAAATCTGCCGCGGGGACTTTCACTTTCAGATCATCGAGGACGGCGCAGGCTGTGGCAAGCGCGAAGGCAAGCTCCTGTTCGGGCGTGGCCCCCGCCTCTTGCAAGTGGTAGCTGCAGACGTTCATCGGGTTCCACTTCGGCAGGTGTTTCGCGGTATAGGCGGCGACGTCGGTGACAAGCCGCAACGAAGGCTCGGGCGGCAGGATGTAGGTGCCGCGCGAGAGGTATTCCTTGATGATGTCGTTCTGCACCGTGCCTTGCAGGGCGGCGACGTCGGCTCCCTGCTCCTCGGCCACGGCGATGTAGAGCGCCAGAAGCCAGGGGGCGGTGGCGTTGATCGTCATCGAGGTGTTCATCTGATCCAGCGGGATGTCCTGGAACAGGGCCCGCATGTCGCCCAGATGCGCGATGGGCACGCCGACCTTGCCGACCTCGCCCCGGCTGCGCGGGTCGTCACTGTCATAGCCGGTCTGGGTGGGCAGGTCGAAGGCGACCGACAGGCCGGTCTGCCCCTTGGCGAGATTGGTCCGATACAGCGCGTTCGAGGCGGCGGCGGTGGAATGGCCGGCATAGGTGCGGAAGAGCCAGGGCTTTTCGGTCATGATCGTCTCGCGAGTCGCGTGGGTAATTTTATTGCGCAAAGAGTGGGATACGCGACATATCGTGCCAATGTCAATCGCTGCGCCGCGGCGATGCCCTTCGTGCGCCTTCGGCGCTTCGTCGCGGGCGGCGGGCGACCGAAGAGCGACGAAGTCATCGACGAGGTTTTCGCTTTCGGGCAGGGTGGGCCCATGTTCGCAATGGTCGCGGTTCCCGTCTGGTTGCTGGTTCTGATTCTTGGCTTCGCCGCGATCAGCTTTGCCACGCATTTCCTGTTCCCAAGCGTCAGGTGGTTCTTCCGGCGGCGGGCGGAAAAGGCCTTGTCCCGGCTGAATGCGCGGCTGGACCGCAAGATCGACCTGTTCAAGCTGGCACAACGATCGGACATGGTGGCGCGGCTGGCCTATGACGCGAAGGTCGTCGAGGCGGCGATGGCCCATGCAGCGCAAACCGGCGTGCCGGGAGAGGTGGCATTTGAAGAGGCCCGGCGTTACGCCCGCGAGATCGTGCCGGGGTTTTCCGCAACGGTGTATTTCGGCTTCGGCACGCGGGCGGCGAAATGGCTGTCGCGGCTGTTGTTCCGGGTTCGGGTCGGCAAGGTCGATCAGGCGCTGGGGCGGCTGGACCCGAAGGCCACGATCATCTTCGTGATGAACCACCGGTCGAACATGGACTACGTGCTGGTGACCTGGCTGGTCGCCGGCCGCTCGGCGGTCAGTTACGCGGTGGGCGAATGGGCGCGGGTCTGGCCCCTGTCGGCACTGATCCGGTCGATGGGGGCCTATTTCATCCGGCGCGGCAGCCGGAACGCGCTCTATCGCCGCGTTCTGGCGCGCTATGTCCAGATGGCGACTGCGGAAGGGACGACGCAGGCAATCTTTCTGGAAGGGGGCCTGAGCCTGGACGGGCGCGTCGGGCCGGCGAAGCTGGGGCTTCTGAGCTACATCGTGGAGGGGTGGGAGCCGGTGGATCGGGACGTGGTCTTCGTCCCCGTGGGTCTGGCCTACGACCGGGTGTTGGAGGACCGGGTGCTGATCGAGGCCGCACGGTCCGGAGCCCGGCAGTCTCGGATCCGCCCGCTGTGGGTGGCAGGCAAGGCCCTGCGGTTCCAGTGGGCGCGATTTCGCGGCAAGAGCAGGGGCTTTGGAACCGCGGCGGCCGGCTTCGGGGCCCCGGTCAGCCTGCGTGCGCATCGCGTCGAGGGCGGAACCGTGGAGGCTTTGGGCGAGCGACTGATGGCGGCGATTGCGGCGGTGGTCCCGGTTCTGCCGGTGCCTCTGGTGGCGAAGGCGCTGGGCGAGGGAATGGCGAGCCGGGAGGAGCTTGCCGCGCGGGTCGCGGCGCTGATCGACGGGTTGCGGGCGTCGGGGGCCGTGCTGAAGCTGCCGCCCCAGGGCAGTGCCGCCGTGCTGGAAGAAGGCCTGACACCGTTGATCCGGCGCGGGATCGTGTCCGAGACCTTGCAGCCCGTGGCCGCGGAGCGCGACCTGCTGCAGTTCTATGCGGCGTCGGTGCCGGAAAGCGGGCTTGCTGCAACGCCGCAGACATAAAATTTCAAATGTAGCCATAAATACTATTGCAAAATTGCGCGCAAGAATATTATCTGCGGGCGGGTGCGGTGCGACTCTGCGCCGCGGCATCAGGCTGGAGGCTATGGTGGCTTTGGATACGCAGAACGCTTCCGTGAACTACGATGCGCCGAAGAAGGATCTTTACGCCTTGGGCGAAATGCCGCCGCTGGGCCATGTGCCAAGGCAGATGTATGCTTGGGCGATCCGGCGCGAGCGGCACGGCGCACCACAGGACGCGATGCAGATCGAGGTCGTCGATACCTGGAAGATCGACAGTCACGAGGTGCTGGTGATGGTGATGGCGGCGGGCGTCAACTACAATGGCGTCTGGGCGGGCCTTGGCCAGCCGATCAGCCCGTTCGACGGGCACAAGGCGGCGTATCATATCGCGGGATCCGATGCGTCCGGCATCGTCTGGGCCGTCGGCGACAAGGTCAAGCGATGGAAGGTCGGGGATGAGGTGGTGATCCACTGCAACCAGGACGATGGCGACGATGAGGAGTGCAATGGCGGCGACCCGATGTTCAGCCCGACGCAGCGGATCTGGGGCTATGAGACACCGGACGGGTCGTTTGCGCAGTTCACCAAGGTGCAGGCGCAGCAGCTCATGCCGCGCCCGAAGCACCTGACCTGGGAGGAATCGGCCTGCTACACGCTGACGCTGGCCACTGCCTACCGGATGCTGTTCGGGCATGAGCCGCACGACCTGAAGCCGGGGCAGAACGTGCTGGTCTGGGGCGCGTCCGGCGGCCTTGGATCCTATGCGATCCAGCTGATCAACACGGCCGGCGCAAATGCGATCGGGGTCATCAGCGACGAAACCAAGCGCGACTTCGTCATGGGGCTGGGCGCGAAGGGCGTGATCAACCGGGGCGACTTTGCCTGCTGGGGTCAGTTGCCGAAGGTCGGCAGCCCGGAATACGCCACCTGGTTTGCCGAGGCGCGCAAGTTCGGCAAAGCGATCTGGGACATCACCGGCCGAAATGTTCAAGGCGGGGGCGTGAATGTCGACATGGTGTTCGAGCATCCGGGCGAGGCGACCTTCCCGGTGTCGAGCCTGGTCTGCAAGAAGGGCGGGATGGTGGTGATCTGCGCCGGGACCAGCGGCTTCAACTGCACCTTCGATGTCCGCTACATGTGGATGCATCAGAAGCGCCTGCAGGGCAGCCATTTCGCGCATCTGAAGCAGGCGGCGGCGGCGAACAAGCTGATGATCGAGCGCCGCCTCGACCCCTGCATGTCCGAGGTGTTTCCTTGGGCCGAGATCCCGCGGGCGCACACGTTGATGTGGAAGAACCAGCACAAGCCGGGCAACATGGCGGTTCTGGTGCAGGCGCCGCGCACGGGACTTCGGACGTTTGAGGACACGCTGGAGGCGAGCAATTTGACTTAAAGTCAACCTTTAACAACGAATTCACCCATCGCCCGGATATCTGTGCTTAATTGAGTCGCCACGGACCCTGTGCCCCCGACAACAGGGCCTGGGTGCCGTGGCGGCACAGATTGCTGGCCGAGGGACTTCATGCGCCACGAATGGGTCTTCGACGTTCTGTCGGATCTTCTTGCCTATGCGACCCGGAACGATCTTCCTCGGCTGGCGGCCAAGGTTTCTGCGGCGATAGACGAAGCGCGCAGCGAGATCGGCGAAAACGGTGATCCCCCGGAGGAACCGCAAAAGCCTCCGCCCACGGGTCGACGGATGCACTGACGCCTTACGCTTGCCGGGCCGTGGCGATATGGTCGGTCCATGCAGGCCCCCGCGCTGACCTTTTCGGACGACCAGGCCGAGGCCTATGACCGGCTGGCGGCGGCCTTTCTCGGGGCCGGGGTCGATCTGGCCGAAGGCAGTCTGACGCCCATGCCCGAAGGGCGGACCAGCGTTCTGGCGGTGGTGGGCAAGGCGGGGTCGGGCAAGACCATGCTTCTGGCCGAGTTGTACCGGGCGCTGAAGGCCTCCGGGGTCGATGTGATCAGTGGCGATTACGAGGGGCGCAGGCGCAAGGACCGACGGACGCTGGCGATCCTTGCGCCGACCAACAAGGCGGCGTCGGTGCTGCGCTTGCGCGGGGTGCCGGCGACGACGATCCACCGCATCCTCTATACGCCGGTTTATGACCCGGAGTATGAGAAGATCGCCGAATGGCTGGCGGGGACGGGCACGCGGCCCTCGGTCGAAGGCTTGACCGATGTGGCGCTGGACCGGGCCCATGCGTTTTACCGGCAGGTCGCCTCGATCCCGGGGGCACTTGCGGCGGCGGGGCTGAAGGGCAGCGATTTCATCAAGGGCTGGAAGCGGCGGGAAGAGCCGCTGGATGTGGGCCTCGTCGATGAAAGCAGCATGCTGGACGAGCGCCAGCTCGAGGACTTGCGCGAGATCTTCCCGACGCTGGTCCTGTTCGGCGATCCTGCGCAACTGGCCCCGGTCGGGCAGTCCGGCGAGATGGTGTTCGACCGGCTGAGCGCCGGGCGCAAGCTGATCCTGCACCGCATCCACCGGCAGGCAGAGGACAACCCGATCCTCGACCTCGCGCATGCCCTGGGGGATGACCGGCTGGGGTTCGAAGAGTTCGAGGCGCTGGTGCAGGAACAGGCCCGGGCGGATGACCGGCTGGTCTGGGCGGAACGGGTGGAGGCGCGGCTGATGGCGCGGTCCCCCGTGCTGGTCTGGCGGACTGCATGTGGTCGGGGCCGAAGAGCCGCAGATATCGGCGGCGTCGATCATCAAGATCGAAAAGCCGGACGAAGAGGAGCCGTTCATTCCGCATGCCGCGCGGATGGGGGCGGCGTTTCTGCATGGCGCGGCGGTGACGATCCACAAGGCGCAAGGCTCGCAATGGGAAGAGGTGCAGGTCTTCGCGCCTGACCTTTATGCCGCAGCCCAGTCGGGTCGGACCGAGGCCGGGGTGCCGTTGTGGAAGCGGCTGGCCTATGTCGCGATCACCCGGGCGCAGCACCGGCTGTACTGGGTGGTGCGCAACCGGCTGGCGCGCCCGATCGAGCCCTTGTCGGTCGGGGATCTGCGGCGGGAGCCTGCGCCTCTGGCGCTGGGCGAGACTTCCCCTTCCGGCGCGGGCGTTCTAGGGTAGGCACGGATCAGGGAGGCCCAGATGGCGCTAGTCTTCGTTCAGTTCCGTTGCACGCCCGGCATGACCTATGAGATCGCCGATGCGATCTGGGACCGCGAGGTGGTGAGCGAGATGTATTCCACCAGCGGCGACTTTGACCTGATCGCCAAGGTCTATATTCCCGAGGATCAGGACGTCGGGCATTATCTGTCGTCCAGGCTGTTCGACATTCCGGGCATCCAGCGGACGCTTACGACGATGACGTTCAAGGCGTTCTAGAGCCAGTCGCTGCGCCCGGTCCCGACGGCGAGCGAGACACTGGCAAAGCCGTCACGGGCCAGCAGCGCGTCGAGGCCCGTCGCAATCCTCGGGATCAGCGACGGGCCCTGGTAGACCATCGCGGTGTAAAGCTGCACGGCCGAGGCGCCGGCGCGTATCTTCTGGTAGGCATCCTCGGCCGAGTTGATGCCGCCGACCCCGATCAGTGGCAGCGTCCCATTGGTCAGCTTCGACACTCGAGCCAGCACGCGCGTGGACTTTTCGAACAATGGCTTGCCTGAAAGCCCGCCTGGTTGGTCACGATTTGCAGATTTCAAACCTTCGCGCGAAAGTGTGGTGTTGGTGGCAATGATGCCGGAAACACCGGCGGACACGGCCACGTCGACGATGTCCTCCAGCTCGCCCGGCGAAAGATCGGGGGCGATTTTCAGGAAAACCGGGATCGGGCGGGCCAGCGTCAGACGGGCTTCCATCGCCTGCTGCAAGAGAGCCGCGAGGAGCGTGCGTCCCTGCAGGTTCCGCAGGCCCTCGGTGTTGGGCGAAGACACATTGATCGTCGCGAAATCCACATGCGGACCGCACTGGACGAGAACCGTGGCGAAATCGGCAGCGCGGTTGGCGGAGGTCTTGTTCGCGCCCAGATTGAGGCCGATCGGAACCGGCCGCGGATGGAAAGCGGCAAGTCGCCGGCCGATTGCTTCCATCCCGTCGTTGTTGAAGCCGAACCGGTTGATCGCGGCGCGATCCTCGGTCAGGCGAAAAATGCGCGGACGGTCATTTCCCGGCTGGGCCAGCGGCGTGGCGGCGCCAACTTCGAGAAAGCCGAAACCAGCGCGGGACAGGGCCGCGAGGGCAGCGGCGTTCTTGTCATATCCGGCGGCCAGGCCCACCGGATTGGGCAAGGCGAGGCCCGCGACATGGGTGCCAAGCCGGGGCAAGGAAACGCAGCCGGGCAGCGGCACCAGCCCGAAGCGCAAGGCAAGAAGTGACAGGCCATGCGCAGTTTCCGGGTCGAGGCGATGCAGAAGCGACAGCCCCAGGCGTTCGGTGGCGCTCACCACAGCCCCTCGGGGACGATGTGGCCGGCGGCACCGAGGGGGAGCGATTTGTCCCAGATCACTTCGTCCAACCGAAGCGGGCGGTAGAGATGCGGGAAAAGCTGGCCCCCGCGCGAGGGCTCCCACTTCAGTGCCGGGCCAAGTCGATCCGGGTCGAAGGCCACCAGCACCAGATCACTTTCGGTGCCGAACCATTTGGCGACCGTTTCGGCCACCTGGGCGGGGGTAGAGAAATGGATATAGCCGTCGGCCCGATCGACCGGCGCGCCCAGGGTTTCACCTGCGGCGCGGAAGGCATCCCATTCGGGGCGGCGGAAGATCTTCAGGATCAGCATGGGGGCCGAATAGCGAAGCCTGGCACGGCTGGCAATCCTTTGCCCATCGTCAAGGGGCTGACCCGGGCTTCGGTGATGTTGCTTCGACACCAGTGCAATGCGGTGCGCAGGGTCCTGGCATGGGTGGAGCAATCCCTGGGAAAGGTGCGATGCGGGCCCTTTCGCGACTGTCAGTCGTCGTCGCAGCCTTGCTGGCAGGGCCGGGGCGGGGCCGAGACGGCGAAACTGACGTTCCCGGGTGCGGGGGACCGAAGACGAAGGCCGGCGTGGCGGTTTTGCCCGGCTGAACGCGGTGGCCAGGGCGGAGTGCGCGGCCAATTCGGACACACTATGCCCTTTCAACAGAGACATGCTGTCGCCGTCGCTGGTCTTGGGCTTCGACAAGGCAGGACACCATCGATTTCAACAGTCTGGTCCCCCTCGACCTGCCGCTGCCGGGGAATCACGAGGTCGGCTTCGGGCCGGTGAATTTCTTCAAGAAATTGAAGGGGTCGAAATATCCCTGGGCTGCGATCAACATCACCAACGGCGACGGCAGCGCCATCGCTGGTCTGGGCGGGGTGGTCGCGCAGGACACCTCGCCCGAAGTGTCGTCGACGGGCAGCCCGAAACTCCTGCCGACGGTGGCGTCGCGGCGGCCAGGACCGCGCGCAGGGAGGGGGCGGACAGTGCCGCGGGTGTCATGCAGACGAACGTGGAGAACGACCGTGCTCTGATGGCACGCTGTGCCTTCGACGTGATCCTGTCGGGCGACGACCATGCCTATGCCACGGCCCATGACGGGCGCGCCGCCTATGTCGAGAATCTGGGAACTGCGAACATTGCCGTCGAAGGCCAGATCAGGAAGCTGGGCCTGTCGGGCCGGAGAACCCGCCATCCGCGTCCTTCGCAGGGGCGGGGACTGCCGAGGTCGGACGGGGTTGCGCCTTGTCTCGGGCGGGGCATAGTCTTCGGGCATGTGCGGGCGGTTCACCATCACCCATCCGAATCAGGCGCTGGCGGCGTTGTTCGATGCCCGGCCGGGGAACGACCTGCCGGTGGTGCCGAATTTCAACGTCTGCCCGACGAATCCGGTGGCGGTGGTGACCTCGGACGGGGGGCAACGGCGGCTGCGGGGGATGCGCTGGGGATTCATCCCGACCTGGTACAAGGCCCCGAGCGACGGCCCGCTGATCATAAATGCGCGGTCCGACACCGTTGCCACGAAACCCGCCTTTCGCGAGGCGATCCGGTCGCGTCGTTGCATCGTGCCGGCAAGCGGGTTCTACGAATGGAGCGAGGGCGAGAATGGTGCCCGGCTGCCGTGGTACTTCACCCGGGCGGATGGCGCGCCGATGGCTTTGGCAGGGGTCTGGCAACGCTGGGGCGACATTGACACGGTGGCCGTGGTCTCGACCGAGGCCGGGCCGGGAATGGACGCAATCCACCATCGCGAGCCGGTGATCCTGGAGAACGCCGACTGGCCCTTGTGGCTGGGAGAAGCGGGCCATGGGGCTGCGGTGCTGATGAAAGCCTCGGCGGCGGGCGTGCTGACCAGGCCGTTCCGGGTCGGAGTGGCGGTCAACTCGAACCGGGCCTCGGGGCCGCAGCTGATCGAGCCGGTCGCGGCTTGAACCAGGGTCTGGCCCCGCTGCCGGTCAGCGCAGCGGGCTTTTGTAGGTCATGCGGCGGACCGAGCCGGTCTTGGACCGCATCAGGATCGTTTCCAGCGTCACCCAGCCCGGCTCGCGCTTGATGCCCGCAAGAAGCGAGCCGGAGGTGACCCCGGTGGCCGAGAAGATCACATCGGCGCGCACCAGATCGTCGCGGGTGTAGACGCGGTCCAAGTTGGTGATGCCTGCCTTGCGGGCGCGGGCGCGTTCGTCGTCGTTGCGGAACAGAAGTTTGCCGTAGAACTGGCCGCCCATGCATTTCAGCGCGGCGGCGGCCAGAACGCCCTCGGGTGCGCCGCCCGAGCCCATGTACATGTCGATGCCGGTGATCTCGGGTTCGGCACAGTGCATGACGCCGGCGACGTCGCCGTCGGTGATCAGGCGAATCGCGGCACCGGTGGCGCGGATCTCCTGGATCAGGTCCTCGTGGCGGGGGCGTTCCAGCACGCAGACGGTGATGTCTTCGGTCGAGACCCCCTTGGCGGCGGCAAGGGCCGAGACGCGTTCCGAGGGGGACATCGACATTGTCACGGTGCCGGGCTTGTGGCCGGGACCGATGGCCAGCTTGTCCATGTAGACGTCGGGGGCGTGCAGCAGCGTGCCGCGCGGGGCCATGGCGATCACGGTCAGCGCGTTCGGCATGTCCTTGGCGGTCAGCGTGGTGCCTTCCAGGGGATCGAGGGCGATGTCGACCTCGGGGCCGTTGCCGGTGCCGACCTCTTCGCCGATGTAAAGCATCGGGGCCTCGTCGCGCTCGCCCTCTCCGATCACGACCACGCCCCTGATGTCGAGAAGGTTGAGCTGGTCGCGCATCGCGTTGACGGCGGCCTGGTCGGCGGCCTTTTCGTCGCCGCGTCCGATGAGCCGGGCCGAGGCAAGGGCGGCGGCCTCGGACACCCGGCCAAGGCCAAGCGACAGGAGCCGGTCCTGGAATTGCGATTTCTCTGACATCTGTCCCCCGGGGTTTTTCTTGGTGTAGCGGGGGGTTGGCGGCCCGGCAAGCTTGGTGGCGCTAACGGTCAGACTTCCTCGATCCGTATCGCGACAGGGTCGCCGACAAGGACGCCAGTGGCGGCGAAGCGGGTCATGGCGTGAGCGACGTCGTCGGGCGCCGCCTTGTGGGTGACGATCAGGACCGGGGCGTTGGCGCCCTGGTGGCCGTACTGGCGCATCTGGTCGATGGAGACCCCGGCGTCGCCAAGGCAGGTGGCGATCTTCGCCAGCGCGCCGGGCTTGTCGAGCAGCGTCATGCGCAGGTAGTAGGGCGCGGGCGTGGCGGCCCGGGCCGGTTGCGCGGCGGCAAGGGTCGAGGCCGGCTGGCCGAAGCTGGGCAGGCGGATTCCGCGGGCGATGTCGATGACATCGGCCATCACGGCGCTTGCGGTCGGACCCTGGCCCGCGCCGGGGCCGCGCAGGACGATCTGGCCCACGCTGTCGCCTTCGAGGACGACCATGTTGGTGCCGCCTTGCAACTGGCCAAGCGGGCTGTCGGCAGGGACGAGGCAGGGCGTCATCCGCTGTTCCAGGCCCCGCCCGGTCATCTGCGCCACACCGAGCAGCTTGATGCGGTAGCCCATGTCCTCGGCCAGGCGGATGTCGTCGATCGAGACGTTGCCGATGCCTTGCAGTTCGACGGCGTCGAAGGCAACGCGGGTGCCGAAGGCGATGGCGGCCAGAAGCGACAGCTTGTGACCGGCGTCGATGCCGCCGACGTCGAGGTTGGGGTCAGCCTCAAGATAGCCAAGCTGGCGGGCTTCCTCGAACACCGCCTCGTAGGGCAGGTTCTCGGACTGCATCCGGGTCAGGATGTAGTTGCACGAACCGTTCATCACCCCCATCACCCGCTTGATGCGGTTGCCCGCAAGGCCTTCGGTCAGCGCCTTGATCCCTCTCTTGCGGGGCCTTCGTGGCCGCCCATGACCTCGACGAACACGTCGATGTCCGGGCGCGTCGCCAGTGCGACCGGATCGGTTTCCCAGGCATAGCCCGCCAGATCGGCGTCGCGATGCCGCGTGCGGTCGCGGGCCGAGACGGCGGTGATGACGACGGGGCGGCCAACGCGGGCGGCGATCAGGTCGCCATGTGCCTGGACGATCTTCACCACGCCGATGCCGACGGTTCCAAGGCCGGCAAGGCCAAGACGCAAGGGGGCTGCGGACATCGGGGAACCTTCGGCAGTTGCGGGCTGGTGTCTGTTAGCCAAAAGCCTTGCGGGGTGCAACGTCGTCAGGTTGCGGGCACGCTCGTCCCGATCGCGGCCGAGCGCGCCTTCAGCCGGGCGGCGCGGGCTGCAAGGGCTGGGCCCGGGTCATCGCCGGGCGATTGCGCCTGTCCGAGGAGTTCTTCCATGGGCAAGAGCGTCGGCGGCGATCCGGTATCGGGGCCAGGGGCGTCAAGCCCGGGAAAAGGGGCGCAGGCGGCAAGGGCGGCAAGCGCGAGACTGGACAAGGCAAGCGAACGCATGGCAACCCCAGAGTTTCGCCGCCACGTTAGCCGCGGATCATGCCGGGGAAAAGCCTGCGCGGTGAAGGCCGCACGCGTCAGACGCAGGTCGGGACACCCTGCAGACAGAGCCTGCGCTTGCGCGGGCGCGTCACGATGAAATCGCCAAAGGTCGCATCATTCACGTTGACCAGTAAACCGGCGAGGAAGGTTTGCAGCTGGGCCTTGAACTCTACCGAAGTTTCCAGAACGAAGACGCTGTCGCCATTGTTCAGGACGGGGATTTTCGTGCCTTTCCAGGGCTGGATCTGGGCCTCGGTCAAGGCTTCGGGCGGCTCGCTCAGCTCATGCAGGCGCTTCACCGCCGTGGTCGCCGTGGCAACGCATTCGAAGCTGGTGATGCGCATCTTCACCGGATGGCCACCGGGTGTCAGGAAGTCCATGATGTTCTGCAGGCCGTCGGCAAAACTGGTGGGAATGGTGTCGCGCTGCCGGGACAGGAGATCGGCAATCCCGTAGGCGGCCTTCTGGGTGACGTTGATCGTGCGGAACACGTCCCAGTAGATGAACATTGCCACCAGCGCCCAGATCACCAGCGGAAGCATCAACAGACCTTCGGCAAGGATCAGGCCATCCTCGTCGCGAAGGAAGCTGACAAAGCGATGCTTCAGGGTGCGCATGGCGGAACTCATCCGGGTTCGTTCACGAAAACTGTGGTCACGATCATCGCCACGGATCCGTCGGGTTGACGGGGCATCTTGACGCTGACTGCGGTGGTCGGAAAAATCGGCCATTCCTTCAGGCAGATGCGCACAAGCATGATGTCGTTGTCGGTGCCATAGGCGAATTCGTTCGCCGGGGGTTCGTCGGTGTTCAACTGGCTTGCCTGTTCCACGCAGGTCACCGGCGGCGCGGCCATGGTGAAGTTGGCAGTGTTCACCGGCTGCATCCAGATCCGCATCTTGTTCAGGCAGTCGGCCATGGAGGAAATCAGCAGGCCCGCCTTGCAGATCTCGCGCTTGAGCGACTGATGCGTCAATCCGGTCGCATTGCCGAGGCGGACCTGGCGCATGACGATGTCCACGCCACGATCGAACATGACGTATTTGGCCATGTAGAGGCTGCTTTCGAAGGACGCCGTGAAGATCGTGAAGATGATCGGAAAGACGAACAGAAACTCGATCGTCGCCGTGCCGGAGTCATCTTTCAGAAATCGACCGAACCGGTTCATTGGGTCAGCCTCAACTCCGAGATCAGCACCGCGATCTGTTCGAAGGCCGAGTTGAGGTCGTCGGCATTCGTGACCCGGTAATAATACCCGGTGCCCGGGGAGGAGCAGTTGCGGATCGGGGCTTCGGTGACATTATCGCCGAGGACGATCCCGAACACCTCGACACCGGCGTTCTTCGCGGCGGTGCAGTTTTGGTTGAGCCGGGCGTCCATGTTGGCGGTGCCGCTCATGAAATTGCCGACGAAGGTGCTGTAGACCGTGCTGTAGTTCGTGGCACTGGTGACGTTGGAGCGGAGGTAAAGCTGTTCGATCATCCAGTCGACGGAAACGTAGCGCCAGACTTCGGACCAGTCGAGCTGGCGCACCGCCCCGCTGCCGGTCCAGGCCGGTGTGGCCAGCCAGGCGCGCGGGTCGCAACCGCCGGTGACATTGGTGCCCGTGCCCGCGCCTTCCGCTTCATTCGCCCGATTTTTCCGGCGCACCGAACTGGCCTTGAGATGCGGCACGAAGAAGTTGCGGCGGACCGTGGTGCCGTTGACGATGGTGTCGGCCAGCGACCAGCCCGAGCAGGTATTGCCCGGATTTGCCGCGGTGGGAACACCCGGTCGCGTGCCGCCGGTCAGTGCCGGGCCGCCATCGGTGAACTGGATGGCGAACCGGCCATCGGCACCACGCCAGATCGGCGACATGCCGGTCTTGTAGGCATCCCTGACGTAATTGCTGGCGACATGCGTGCCGTCAGTCATCAGGACGATGATCTTGCGGGTCTCGTTGTCGCTGTTGGCCGCCGGACGGCCCGCCATGGCAGGTTCGCCGCCGAGCAGCGCCGTGTAGATCGGCCGGGCCGACTCGTCGATCAGGGCGGTGGCCCAGCGCATGCCGACGGCGATCGACGTCGTGCCGCGCGGGTTCAACTGGTTGATCTGCGTCCGCAGCGCCGTGATGTTGGTCGAAGGCAGCGCGATCAGGTTCGATCCGGATTCGTCAGTCCCGGTCGAATAGTTGTCGCCCTGGTTGCAGTAGAAACTGTTGGTGTTCTTGCTGGGAACGGTGCCGGCCGTGTAACCGAGGTTCACGACACCGCCCCAGGTCTGGCTGGGAGAGATATTGGTGATAGAAGCATTCGGGTTGCTGGAAGCCGTCTGTGCCACCGCCGCCATCGGAATCGGCATCGTGGTCGACAGAGCGACGGAACTGTAGGTGCTTTCCGGGATCTCGAAGCAGTTGATCGCAGGGTTCTGCACGCCCTGGTTCGGCAGACCGTCCCACCAAGACAGGTTGGTGTAGTTGAACTGATTGCGCAACGCGACGGGGATGTTGACGTTCGAAGAATAGGGCACCATCCCGATCGAGATCAGGTTGTTCGGATCCTTGGGGATCGTGTAGTTGCCGCCTGCGTCGCGGTTGAACTTGAGGATGTTCACGAAGTTCGTTGCCGCCCGCCGCAGGGCGGCGATCTTGGTGGTCGAACCCGAGGCTTCGCCCATGGAACCGGTGATGTCGAGCGCCATGATGACCTCGATCTTCGAGACGCCCTGCTGCGCCGCGGTTTCGACCGGAATGTCGAAATACGGCTGGTTCAGCATCGTCATGAACCAGTTGTAGGACCGGACCGTGCCGACCAGCCTTGTTTCGCGCGAGCTGGCGGTGGCGACGCCGGTGCAGAGCGGCGTGAAGTTGTCGACCGTCAGCTCGTCCGCCTCGTCGCCAAGGTCGCTCTTGCTCCACCAGTCCAAGCACACCGATGCCGGGGACTGCGAGGGGGGCAGGACGATGTTGGACGCCGCCAGCGCGGCGCGATCGGCGGTCTGCCAATAGGCGACGCGGCGCGTTTCGGACCGCATCACATCGACGGCGATCCCGCCGACGTAAAGCATCAGCACGAATATGATCATCACGAAGATCGCGATGGCCCCGCTTTCGTCGGACCGGAAACTGGCGACCTTGCGGGCGAGATATGCGGAACCCGGGAGCTTGGCAGCTTTTTCAAACATCTCACGATCCTCAAACTTGGCACGGTCCATGGCAGCGGTGTCCCGCCAAAAAACGGCGGATCCCAATATGCGAGTTAGGCACAAGTTCGGGCATAAGTGTGGCAAATCCAGCGAGTCCTGGGTTGGGGCGCCATAATACGGAAACAATCGGGGCTTCTGGGGCTGGTTGAAGCGCAATCGCGAAAATTCTGCGGGCGGTTCATCCCGTGGCAAGGATTTCGTCGGTCCAACCGATTCGCGGTCCTGACCGGCAGGATACCGCCGACCGGAGCCTGCGCGGAAAGCCGCTTTCGGGGTTCCCAGGCCCCCCTGCCGGGCGATAGGGTGCCAGCGTCG
>NCDY01000106.1 GCA_002280405.1 Rhodobacterales bacterium 32-66-9
ACCGACCGGACCTGCCGCTTTTCGCCCGAGGGTGCGGTGATCTTCCAGACGTTGCCATTGGCCTGATTCGAATAGTGCAAGAGCTTGTGGTCGTTCAGATCGTCGATCTTCTGCGGCCGCCCGAACTTCTGGAAATAGGACGGCGAGCCGATCATCCGCTTGGTCGTCTCGGTCAGCTTCCGGGCGCGAAGCGACGAATCTTCCAGCTCTCCGACCCGGATCGCCATGTCGAAGCCTTCGCTGATCAGTTCGACATAGCGGTTGTTCAGGACCATGTTCACGGTGATGTCAGGGTATTCCAAGAGGAAATCCCCCAGGATCGGCGACAGAAGGTTCACGCCGAAATCCGTGGCCACCGACACGCGCAAGAGGCCCGATGGCGCGGATTGCATCGAGGTGACAAGGGCATCCGCCTCGCCCGCATCGTTCAGCACGCGGCGGGCACGGTCATAATAGGCAAGGCCGATCTCGGTCGGACTGACGCGGCGGGTCGTGCGGTTCAGGAGACGAGCCCCCAGCCGGGCTTCAAGCGCCGAGACATGCTTCGAGACGGCGGACTTCGAGATCCCCATCTTCTTGGCTGCATCGGTGAAGCCGCCCTGGTCCACAACCGTGGCAAAGGCCTCCATCTCTGTCAGTCGATCCATCTTGTCCTCTTCGGAACAGTCACGCCGTTTATGACAATCAGGTTTCACAAGGAAATCGGGCAGGATGGCGGCAATCGCGCGACCGATCCGGGGTATTGTGGGGGATCGTTCAAGGCGGGGAAACGTTTCCAAAGGCGACCCAATCGGCGAGCTCTCGCCAGAAGCGAATGTCGTCGTGGGCGGGAAAAGGATCAATCCGGGCATACGGGCGGAAAACTGTTCCGCTTCGGTGACTGAAACGGCAGTGCTTCGCCGGGATTTTCGTCCGATCCTTGCTGCATATGGAACATTCTTCCTCGACCTTCTAGCTAGGTATCGGGGCGGGGAAACCTGCACCACTCAATCTTGGATAGAAAAGGAGACTTCCATGAAACGCTTTGCAATCCTGCTTGCGCCCGTCGCCCTGGCTTCGGCCGCCTTCGCCCAGGCCACGTTGCCCCAGGTGGCGGACACCGATGGCAACGGCACCTGGTCACTGGCCGAGCTTCAGGCGGTCTGGACGGATCTCAGCGAAGACGGCTTCAAGGGCATCGACGCGAACGCCGATGGCGCGGTCGACACGGCCGAGCTGCAGGCTGCGCTCGACAATGGCGTGATCACCGCCCCGGCAGCTTCGGGCGGCTGACGCAAGGGGCGGGGGTGCCCGTGACGGGCGGCCCCTAAAGCCTTGCGGCCAGGCGCGGCCTGATCGATCGCGCGCTTGGCATCCAGTTCGGCGGCCACATCGGCCCCGCCGATCCGGTGATGCGGAATACCACGCCGCTCCAACTCGGTGCTGAGCGTCCGCTCCGGCTCCTGACCCGCGCAAAGCACCACGGCGTCGACCGCCAGAAGCTCGGACCGCGCGCCTCGGTTCAGCCAGATGCCTTCTGTCGTGATCCTGTCATAGCGGACACCGCCCAGCATCCGGACGCGTTTCATCGTCAGATGCGCCCGGTGGATCCATCCGGTCGTCTTGCCCAGATGCCGCCCCGGCTGCTCGGCCTTCCTTTGCAGAAGATGCACCTCGCGCGCCGGGGGATGCGGTTTCGGGCCGTCCGGGACAAGCCCGCCGGGCGCGTCCCAGGGTGCCGCCACCCCCCATTCCGCGCGCCAGACCCCGGCGTCCAGCGTCGGGCTGACGCCGGCATGCACCAGCGTCGCGGCCACATCGAAACCGATGCCGCCCGCACCGACCACGGCCACCCGGCGACCGACCGGTGCACCCTTCAGCACATCGGCATAGGACAGCACGTTGGCACCCGCCTCGGTCGGAATCCCCGGATCGCGCGGGGTGACGCCGGTCGCGACCACCACCACGTCGAATCCCGCCAGGTCCTCGGCCTTTGCCGCATGACCCAGCCGCAGGGTGATCTGCGGGGCACGCAGCAGGAGGGTGGCGAACCAGTCGATCAGGCCGTGAAACTCCTCCTTGCCCGGCACCTGCTTGGCCAGGTTCAACTGGCCGCCGATTTCCGCTGCGCGGTCAAACAGAGTGACAGAATGCCCGCGCTGGCCCGCGACGATCGCCGCCATCATCCCTGCCGGGCCAGCGCCGACCACGGCGACCCGTTTCACCGCGGCGGCGGGCCGATAGAGCAGCTCGGTTTCATGGCAAGCGCGCGGGTTCACCAGGCACGAGGTCAGCTTGCCGCTGAAAGTGTGGTCAAGGCAAGCCTGGTTGCAGGCGATGCAGGGGGCGATTTCCGGTGCCCGGCCTGCCGCCGCCTTGGCGATGAACTCTGCATCCGCAAGCCAGGGCCGCGCCATCGACACCATGTCCGCCGCCCCTTCGGACAAGAGCCGCTCCGCCACCTCCGGCCTGTTGATCCGGTTCGAGGTTATGACGGGAATCGAAACTTCGGGCCGCAGCCGGGCGGTCAGATGGACAAAGGCTGCCCGGGGAACCGAAGTCGCGATCGTCGGCACCCGCGACTCGTGCCAGCCGATCCCGGTGTTCAGGCAAGACGCCCCCGCCGCCTCGATGGCCCGGGCCAGAACGACGACTTCATCCCAGGTCGACCCGTCCGGCACCAGGTCGATCAGCGAGATGCGGTAGACCAGCACCGCCGCCGGTCCCATCGCCACCCGGACCCTGCGGACCACCTCGACCGGCAGGCGCATCCGGTTGGCCTGACTGCCGCCCCAGGCGTCCGTGCGGCGGTTGGTGTGGGTCACCAGGAACTGGTTCAGGAAATACCCCTCCGACCCCATCACCTCTACCCCGTCATAGCCCGCCTCGATGGCCCGGGCGGCGGCGGTGGCGATATCGGCGATCTGCCTTTCGATCCCGTCCTCGTCCAGCGCCCGCGGCGGAAAGGGAGAGATCGGCGACTTCATCGCCGACGGGCCGACGCAGTCCCTGGAATAGGCGTAGCGCCCGGCATGCAGGATCTGCATCGCGATATGACCGCCTTCGGCATGGACGGCGTCCGTCACCCGGCGATGGTTGGCGATATCCCTGTCACTGAACAGCCCCGCCGCCCCCGGAAATACCCCGCCCTCGCGGTTCGGCGCCATGCCCCCGGTGACGATCAGCCCGGCCCCCCCGCGCGCCCGTGCGGCATAGAAGGCAGCCACGCGGCCCCAGTCGCCTGTCTCTTCGAGGCCCGTGTGCATCGAGCCCATCAGGCTGCGGTTGCGCAGGGTGACGGCACCCAAGGTGATCGGCGACAAAAGCAGTGGAAAGTGGGGCATCCGGGTCTCCCTTGCCGGGGCAGCATGGCGAAGCCCGCGCCCGCCGTCACCCAAAACGCGGCGTCAAAGGACGACGACCTGCGCCGGGTCCAAAAGCCAGGGCGCGATGATCCCGCAGGTATCGGCCAGCGGCAACAGGCTGTCAGGCACCTTCATCCCGATCACCCGCCGCATGAACCCGGCCCGCGCCGCGCAGCGCCGGGCCGCGTTCGGATGCCGCCGCGCCAGAGCGTCCCGCAGACCCTCATCCGCGATGACATAGCCGTCCTCCATCCGGGTCGAGCCCCATCCGGGATGCGCAGGGATCACGTCCATCTGCATCGCCATGCCGGAAGCGAGCGGAATGTCCGACCCCAGCATGATCGGCGAGGACATCCATTCATCCAGCCCGATCAGGTGGCCGGGGTTCAGGGTGATGCCGAACTCGGGCGGAAGGCGGTCATGGATCATCGTCCAGACCGACCCGCCCGGCACGCCCGGCCGCATCATTCCGCACCAGTCCGACATCGCGCGGGCATAGGGATAGACGAAATCCTCCAGATAGCCGACCGCTGCCGTCGGCAGGTCGGCAGGCCCCCGCGCCATCCAGCCCGCCCGGCAGATGTTCGACCCCCAATGCGCGATGTTGAAGCTGGCGGGCTTCCCCTTGACGATCCGGTCGCCGATCGGGCCCGAAAGGCCGGGGGTGTCGCCCATCGCGAAGGTCAGATGGCAACCCAGCGGCAGGCCGCCGATCCGCGCGGCCTCCACGGCGGCGAAATCGGTCATCCCCTCCTGCATGGCAAAGACCATCCGGCGCAAGGCCGACGCCGCCATGTGGTTCGAAAATTCCAACCGGGCGATGTCATCCACGGACACGCGGGCGCGCAGGCCCTGTCCGGGATGCATGAAAAGTGCAGTTGCGTTTTCCACCCGCCCGGCCCGGTCGCGCAGGGGGTCGGCCAGGAAGGCCGGGATGTCCAGCGCCAGCGCCGGATCCGCGCCCGGGGGCAGTTCCTCCGCCCCGTACCATTTCCAGCCCACCGCACCGACCTTTGCGCCGCCCGGGATGACCTCGTCCAGCCATTCCCACAGCCGCCGCGAACCTCTTGGCTGGCTGGGCAAGGACAGCGACGCGCACAGCCCGGTCCGCACCTTGCCCGCCGCGACCAATGGCGACACCACGGTGTAGGCCAGGCATTCGTTCCCCGCGATGAGGAGGGCATCCCCCGGTGTCACCACCATAACCGCCTCTTCGAAGCGGGGATCGAAGCCCGTCAGCCAGTGCAGGTTCGCCGCATGCTCGCGGTCGCCATAGATCACCAGCGCCTGATACCCGGCCCCCGCCAGTGCCGTCCGCACCGCCGCCAGCCGCACCTCGGCTTCGGCCAGCGAAAAGGCGGGCGGCAGGTCCGGCGTCCCGTTGTCAGGCCAGTCCATGCGCTGCAGTCGAGTCATCCCGTCCTCCCGGTTCGACGCGGTCAGGATCGCACCTTCGGGTGGCGCGCGTCGAGCATTTCATGCTCTCCGCGCAGCCGTGGCAGCACCTCCTGGCATGAACGCGGGGTGAACCACAAGGTTTCCCAGCGACTTCCTTGCGAATCCCGTGGCCCTCGCCTATATCGCCGGTCGAGAGGTTGGCGCGGGCAGGCGCCTCGCCAACCCGGTCAGGTCCGGAAGGAAGCAGCCGTAACGAGCCCCGCTTGGGTCGTTGTCCAGCCTCTCACCTTGGGTCGTTGTCCAGCCTCTCACCCTACTTCCCTCCAATCTGTTGATCGCAAGGAAAGCGATTTCGCTCAATGGCTTGGTGTCGTTTCCGGTGGAGGGGCGGGTGCCACAACGGGGGTGGAGATGGCGGGCGAGACGAGGCATCCGCAAGAGAAGGATCGACGCTTTCAGGCTCGTGTTGCCGTGCCTGCCGCATTGCGCGCCGTCCCTTCGGCGCTTCGCCCTTCCCGATGGACCTTGCCGCCCCCGCGCCCTAGTCTGGCACCCGAGTCACGAGGGTTCCATGTCCGACCAACCCGCCTACCAGGTCCTTGCCCGCAAATATCGTCCCGAGACCTTCGCCGACCTTGTCGGGCAGGAAGCGATGGTGCGCACGCTGAAGAACGCCTTTGCGGCGGACCGGATCGCGCATGCCTTCATCATGACGGGCATCAGGGGGACGGGCAAGACAACCACGGCCCGGATCATCGCCAAGGGTCTGAACTGCATCGGACCCGATGGTGCCGGGGGTCCGACCACCGAACCCTGCGGACAGTGCGAGCCCTGCCGCGCGATCACGGAAGGCCGCCATGTCGATGTGCTGGAAATGGACGCAGCTTCCCGCACCGGCGTCGGCGATATCCGCGAGATCATCGACTCGGTCCACTACCGGGCGGCCTCGGCGCGCTACAAGATCTACATCATCGACGAAGTCCACATGCTTTCGACCAGCGCGTTCAACGCGCTCCTGAAGACGCTGGAAGAACCTCCCGCGCATGTGAAATTCATCTTCGCCACCACCGAGATCCGCAAGGTTCCCGTCACCGTCCTGTCGCGCTGCCAGCGGTTCGACCTTCGCCGTATCGAGCCAGAGGTGATGATCGCCCTCCTGCGCCGGATCGCCGATGCCGAAAGGGCCGGGATCACCGACGACGCGCTGGCCCTGATCACCCGCGCCGCCGAAGGCTCGGCCCGCGATGCCACCAGCCTTCTTGATCAGGCGATCAGCCACGGCGCGGGGCAAACCTCCGTCGAGCAGGTCCGCGCCATGCTGGGCCTTGCCGACCGGGGCCGGGTTCTGGACCTTTTCGATCTCATCATGACGGGCGATGCCGCTGCGGCGCTGGCCGAGCTTTCGGCTCAGTATGCCGACGGTGCCGACCCGATGGCCGTCCTGCGCGATCTGGCCGAGGTCACGCACTGGATTTCGGTGATCAAGATCAATCCGGCCGCGGCCGAGGATCCGACCACGCCGCCCGATGAACAGACGCGTGGTCAGGACATGGCCAGTCGCCTGCCGATGCGGTCGATGACGCGGATGTGGCAGATGCTGCTGAAGGCGATCGAAGAGGTCGCGCTGGCCCCGAACGCGATGATGGCTGCCGAGATGGCCGTCATCCGCCTGACGCATGTCGCTGACCTCCCGGACCCCGAGACGCTGGTGAAAAAGCTGCAGGACAGCCCGCGTCCTGCCGGGACGCCGGGCGGCGCACCCGCGGGGGGCGGCTCCGTCCATGCCCCGCGCCTCGCGCCTGTCCACTTTGCCCCGACACGCGGCCTCACGATTACCGCCGCCGCGCCGGCGCTTGCCGAAGGCCATCTGCAGGTCTACGCCACTTTCCCCCAGGTCATCGACCTGATCCGGGCAAAGCGCGACATCGTCCTTCTGAACGAGGTCGAGATGGGCCTCCGCCTCGTCCGCTACTCGCCGGGCCGGATCGAGTTCGAACCCGCCCCCGGCGCGAAACCCGACCTCGCCGCCCGCCTTGGCCAGCGCCTGCAAGGCTGGACCGGAGCGCGCTGGGGCGTCTCGGTCGTCTCCTCCGGCGGGGCCCCGACCATCGCCGAGACACGCGATGCCGAACTGGCCGAGGTGCGCGCCGAGGCTTCTGAAAACCCGCTGGTGCAGGCGATCTTCACCGCCTTTCCGGGTGCCCGGATCGCCGAAGTCCGCTCGCCCGAGGCGTTGAGCGTCGAGGCCGCCGAAACTGCCCTGCCGCTCGCCGAGCCCGAGACCGACGATGACTGGGACCCGTTCGAGGCATGATCCGCCGCGCAGCGCCTTCCGATGCGGCGACCCTCGCCCACCTGAACGCCCATCTGCAGGGCTGGCACGCCGCGCACTACCCCGAGGCGTTCTTTCCCGCCCCCGACCCGGTAGCCTTGACGGATTACTTCACCGACCGCATGTCGGACGCCGCCTGCACGGCTTTCCTCGCCGGTGAGCCCGCCACGGGATATGCCCTCTGCCAGCTTGTGACGCGCGCGACCTCGATTTTCTCTCCCGGTTACCGCCGCCTCATGATCGACCACATCGCCGTCGCCCCGGAAGCCCGCCGCAAGGGCCATGGCCGGGCGCTTCTAGATGCCGCCCGGCAACTGGCCCGCGATCTGGAGGTCGAGGAAATCCTTCTCGACACCTGGGAGGCCAACACGGACGCCCATGCCTTCTTCCGCGCCGCAGGCTTCGTCCCCCGCCGAATGCTGTTCCGCGCCCTGCCCTGACCTTGCACCTGGGCTGCGCAACCCGTATCTCAAGGGAGACGGACGGAGAACGACATGCTGAAAGGTCTGGGCGCATTGGGTGGGCTTGGCGACATGGCCAAGATGATGAAGGCCGCGCAGGACATGCAGGGCAAGCTGGCCGAGCTGCAGGAAGACCTGGCCCGCATCGTCGTCACCGGCGAAGCCGGGGCCGGCCTCGTGAGGGCCCGCGTCACCGCGAAGGGCGAGGTCACGGGCATCGACATCGACCCCTCGATCCTCGTCGCCTCCGAGAAAGAGGTGGTCGAGGATCTGATCCTGGCTGCGATCCACGACGCGCAGATCAAGGCCAAGGTCCGCAGCGAACAGGAAACGTCCAGGCTGGCCGAAGCCATGGGCATGCCGCCCGGCATGAAGCTGCCGTTCTGAGATGCCCTCCGGTCCCGCTGACGACACCGGAATCGAGGCGCTGATCGAGCTTATGGCGCGCCTGCCCGGCCTGGGCCCCCGTTCTGCCCGCCGTGCCGTGCTGGTCCTTTTGAAGAGACGCGCGCAACTGATGGCGCCCCTGGCGCAGTCCCTCGCCGAGGTCGCGCTGGCCGCGAAGGACTGCCAGGTCTGCGGCAACATCTCGACCTCTGAGACCTGCGCGATCTGCGGTGATCCGGCCCGCGCGACGGGCGAGATCTGCGTCGTGGAAGACGTGGCCGATCTCTGGGCGATGGAACGCGGGCAGGTCTTCCGCGGCCGCTACCACATCCTCGGCGGCACGCTTTCCGCCCTCGACGCCATCGGGCCGGAAGAGCTTGGCATCCCCCGCCTAGCCGCCCGCGTGACCGAGGAAGGCATCCGCGAGGTGATCCTCGCCCTCAATGCCACCGTCGACGGCCAGACCACCGCGCATTACATCGCCGACGCGCTTGCGGGAAGCGACGCCCAGGTCACCACCCTGGCGCAAGGCGTGCCCATCGGCGGCGAGCTTGACTACCTCGACGACGGCACCATCGGCGCAGCTCTCCGGGCCCGGCGCAAACTCTGACCCGACCGCTCCTCGGTGACGTCGTCCCGCGGCGCTGTCCCGCGGCGCTGGCCCTCACGACGAGAAGCCGAAGGCGCAACGCAGGGGGCCCCGGTGGGGTGCGCTGGATCGAGATGATTTTTGATGGAAACATCATCCCGATCTCGGTTCCTGGTGGTCGCGTGATTGATGCGGAAAACCGGAGTCCACTTTTCCTCATCACGCTCTACTGCGCGCCGATCCCGATCAACCCCGGCAAATCCGCCATCCGGTGAAACAGTGGCACCCCCAGCGCCGTCAGGGCCCGCGCCGTCGGCGTGTCCGGCCCATGCCCGGCATAGCCAAGGCAGCGCATCCCCGCCGCCAGAGCCGCCTTCGCCCCGTTGGCGCTGTCTTCGATCACCACACAACCCTCCGGCCGCGCCCCGCAGGCCGCCGCCGCCATAAGATAGACATCCGGCGCGGGCTTCGGGTGGCCTATCTCCTGCCCCGACAGCACGGCCTTGAACCGCTCCGTCAAAGCGTGCTGACCCAGCGTGATCTGCATCTTTGCCATGGATCCGTTCGACCCCATGGCATAGGGCACGCCCGCCGCGTCCAGCCGGTCGAGCATGTCCGTCACCCCCGCCACCAGTGGCACTCCGGCCGCCAGCATCGCGTACATCCGGCCGTAGAAATGCCTGACCCAATCCTGGGGCAGGGCCGCCCCCGCCGCCCGCGCCCGCTCGGCCACCATCTCGACCGTCCCGCCGAGGAAGCTCGTCTCGAACTCTTCCAGCGTCAGCGGCAGGCCATGCAGGGCCAGCTCTTCGAGAAACAGCGCAAAACTTGGCCCCTCGCTGTCGACGATCACCCCGTCGCAGTCGAACAGAACAGCATCGGGACGGGTCATGCGGGGGCTCTCAGCAAGGTGATGACCGTGTTGCCATACTTGCGTCGGTCCAGCTGTGCAAACCCCTCTGGCAGTGTCGGATCCACCCCTTCCTCCCAGACCGCCATCGCCTCCGGTGCAAGCCATCCCCCGTTGCGCGCGGCGCGCAACGCTGCCTCGCCCAGCCCCATGCCATAGGGCGGGTCAAGGAACACCAGCCCGAACGGCCCGAACGGGTTCGGCCCAAGCCTTGCAGCATCGGCCCGCAACGCCCGGGTCACTCCCTCCACCCGCAGCTTCGCGATATTCGCCTTGATCAGTGCCAGCGCCTTCGTGCCATCGTCCACGAATACGGCCTCCGCCGCGCCCCGGCTCAACGCCTCCAACCCCAGTGCCCCGGTCCCCGCGAACAGGTCCAGCACCCGCGCGCCCGCGACCGGGTTCCCATGGGCGTTGATCAGCAGATTGAAGATCGCCTCACGGACCCGGTCCGAGGTCGGACGCAGATGTGCCGCGGCATCGCCCTCGCCGACTTCGGCCAGCTTCAGCCCCCGCCGCGCGCCGCCGATGATCCTCATCCCTTCAACAGCGCCTTCAGGTCGGGCGCGGCTTCAATCATCTCTGGCGCCGGGCTTCTGCCCATCTCGATCAGCCGCTTGCCGACCATATAGGCGCGGCTGTCGTTCATCGCATCAACCGCCAGCAGGTCAGCGCCCCGGAAATACCAGAAGCTGACCGCATCGCCCTCGCCCTTGCGGGCGACGATGCGGTCATAGCCGGTATTCAGCCCGGCGATCTGCAGCTTCAGGTCGAACTGGTCCGACCAGAACCAGGGCTTGGCCTGATACGGCGACCCGGCCCCCAGGATGTTCGCCGCCACCGTCTCGGCCTGGTCAATGGCGTTGCCCACCGACTCCAGCCGGATGCGGCCGCCCTTCCACGGAAAGGACGCGCAATCCCCCGCGGACCAGATGAACGCGTCCGAGGTCCGGCCCAGCTCGTCCGTGGCGATGCCGTTGTCGATCGCCAGCCCGGCAGTCTCGGCCAGCTGGGTGTTGGGGGTGATCCCGACGCCCACGATCACGAAATCCGCCGGCAGCGTGCGCCCGTCTTTCAGCAGCGCTCCGGTCACCCGATCGTCGCCCACCAGCCGGTCAAGCCCGGTGGAGTCCAGCACCTTCACCCCATGCGCCTGATGCAAGGCGCGGACATAGTCGGAGGTCTCGGGCGCCGCCACCCGCTGCAGGATGCGCGGGGCCATCTCCAGAACGGTCACGTCGAGCCCCAGCTTCGAGGCCACCGCCGCCGCTTCCAGCCCGATGTAACCACCCCCGACGATGATCACGCGGCGGCCTGCACCGAACTCGGCCCGCATCGCATCGACGTCCGCCAGCGTCCGCACCGTGTAGACGCCGGCCAGCGCCCCGCCGATGGCCGCTGGCAACCGACGCGGGGTCGACCCGGTGGTCAGCGCCAGATGGTCATACGCCAGCACTTCACCGCCGACCGTCACCGACTTCGACACCGGATCAATCGCGGAAACCGCCTGCCCCAGCCGCAGCTCGACCCTGGTCTCCGCCCAGAACTCCGGCGCGCGCAGCCAAAGCCGGTCCTCGCCCATCTCGCCCAGAAGATAGCCTTTCGACAGCGGCGGACGCTGGTAAGGCGGCGCGGGCTCGTCGCCGAGCATCACGATCTCGCCCGCGTGCCCCAGCGCCCGCAGCTTGGCCGCCAGCGCCGCTCCGGCCTGTCCGGCCCCGACGATCACAACCCGCATGACACTCTCCCTCTGGCATGTTCCGCGCCGGACCCTATAACCCAAGGTGCGACGGGCGCAACGCGCCAAGACAGAAAGGGATTGCGAAAATGACGATTGCTGAAGGCTCGAAGCTCCCCGACGCCACACTCCTTTGCATGGGCGAGAACGGGGCCGAAACCGTCAGCCTCGCGGACAGGCTGAAAGGCCGCAAGGTCGTGATCTTCGGCCTGCCTGGTGCCTATACCGGAACCTGCTCCACCGCGCATGTCCCCAGCTTCATCCGCACCGCCAAGGGTTTTGCCGAAAAGGGTGTCGATGAGATCATCTGCGTCGCGGTCAACGATCCCTTCGTGATGAAGGCCTGGGGCGAGGCGACCGGGGCGACCGCCGCCGGGATCACCATGCTGGGTGATGCCGATGCCAGCTTTTCCAAAGCCATCGGCATGACCTTCGACGTTCCGCACCTGGGCTTCTTCGCCCGGTCGAAGCGCTATTCGCTGCTGGCCGAGGATGGCGTGGTTACGAAGTTCAACCCGGAAACCGGCCCGGGCTGCGAGATTTCGGCCGGTGAACACCTGCTCGCCCAACTCTGACCGGCCGCTCGTCGTCGACTTCGTCGCTCCACGCCGGCCCCGAACCGAGGAGAAGACGAAGTCGCACGACGAGGGGTTCCGAAGGGCTCACCCCTCGCGGACATGCCGTTGGAAGGCGCGCTTCAGCACGTCCAGTTCGGCGCGCAGCAAACTCAGTTCCGCGCGGAAATCCCCGTCCAGCGGCTCACCGGCGACCAGTGTGATCACCGCCAGCCGCGCATTCCCTGCCTGCACCAGGATCGTCTGCACGCCCTCGTTCAGGACCCAGGCCGGGATCGGGACCCGGACGACAAATCGCCCTGACGCGCCGGGTTTGACCGTCACCCCCTCGACCGCCCGCCCGCCATGCAGCGCCTCGATCACCGGGGGCGCATCGGCAGCCACAACCGCCTCCCAGACCCCGCCCGCTATCTTGCCCAGTTCGACTTTCATTCCTACAACTCCGCCCGCGGACGACGGCTGACGACCACGTCGCGGATCACGATCCGGGTGAACGCCACATCGTTCAGGATCAGGTCGATCCAGGCCCGCTCGATCCGCTGCTCGTTCAGGTCGGCATAGGCGAGGTCGAACTCGGCCAGCTTGTCGCGCCCCTGTTCCGGCAAGGCGCTCACCGGCTGCGCGAGATTGGGACCGTGCTTGATGTTCAGCCGTGTGAAGGCCTTCACCGGCCTGTCGCTGTCGATCGCCAGCTCGGCCCGCACCAGGTGCCGCGCCTTCAGCCCCTCGATCGCAAGGCCATATGGCGCGCGGTCTTCGGGCCTGGCGTTGCGAACCTGCCGCACCACCACTTCGCCCAAGGGGCAGTCATGATAGAGCGCAACACCATCGCCCAGCGCCGTCCGGTCGCCGCCAGCCACCGCCCCCGGCTCGGCCAAGGCCCCGCGCCAAAGGTCCGACCGCCAGTACCAGTCGGTTCCCAATGGCATCTGCGGCAGGCCCGAGCCAAGTGCCGGGACCGACAGCCGCGCATCGGCCGCCTGCGTCACCCGGTCCAGCTGCCGCCGCATGCCCCGCGCCTCGGCCCGCACGGCGCGCAGATCGAAGCTTTCCAGTCCGGGTGCCGCCTCGGCCAGCCACGCCCAGCGCTCTTCGGTCCGGCGCTGGTGCCAGCCCTCCAGAAACCGCGCGATGCGACCGGCCATGCTGGCTTACTGGTCCATGTAGACGTGGCTTTCCGCTTTTGCGCCCGGATGCGTCACCGCCCCCCAACGCGCGCCCCCCACCAGACGCGCGAACTTGTGGATCGCCCCCGACGTGTATTGAGTCTTGCGCGGCCCGGTCCACGCCGCCTTGCGGGCGGCCAGATCTTCCTCGGAAAGCGCCACCGACAGCTCGCCGGTTGTCGCGTCGATGGTGATCACGTCACCGTTCTGCAACAGCGCAATCGGCCCGCCATGCGCGGCTTCCGGCCCGACGTGCCCGACGCAGAACCCCCGCGTCGCGCCGCTGAACCGACCATCGGTGATCAGCGCCACCTTCTTGCCCATGCCCTGACCCGACAGCGCCGCCGTTGTCGCAAGCATCTCGCGCATCCCGGGGCCACCGGCCGGGCCTTCATAGCGGATGACGATGACCTCGCCTTCCTTGTAGTCGCGCGCCTTGACGGCCGCGAAACAGTCCTCCTCGCAATCAAAGACCCGCGCCGGGCCGACGAAGCGCTGGAACTGGGTCTCGATCCCCGCGACCTTCACGATCGCCCCATCGGGTGCCAGGTTGCCCTGCAGCGACACCACGCCGCCGGTCCGGGTGATGGGCGAGCCGATATGCCAGATCACGCGGCCATCCGCCTCGCCCCGGATCTCCTCCAGGCTCTCGCCCAGGGTCTTGCCGCTGGCGTTGATGCAGTCCAGATGCCGCAGGCCTTCCTTCGCCAGCTGCTTCATCACCACGGCCACGCCACCAACCTCATGCAGGTCCTTGGCCACATACTTCCCGCCCGGCCGCAGGTCGACGAAATAGGGCGTGTCCTTCATGCAGGCCGCCACGTCGAAGAGGTCGAAGTCGATCCCCGCCTCGTTGGCCAGTGCCGGCAGGTGCAGCGCCGCGTTCGTGGACCCGCCCGTGCAGCCCACCACCCGCGCCGCGTTCTCCAGCGCCTTCCGCGTCACGATGTCCCGCGCGCGGATGTTCTTCTCGATCAGGTTCATCACCGCCACGCCCGAAGCCTCGCCATACTGGTCGCGGCTTTCGTAAGGGGCCGGGGCGCTTGACGAATTCAGCAGCGCCAGCCCGATCGCCTCGGACACGCAGGCCATCGTGTTCGCGGTATACTGCGCGCCACAGGCGCCACTGGACGGGCAGGCCACCCGCTCCATGATCTCCAGTTCCGCGTCAGACAGGTTCCCGGCCTGGTGCTTGCCCACGGCTTCGAACATGTCCTGCACGGTGATGTCCTGACCGTTGTAGCGGCCCGGCAGGATCGACCCGCCATAGATGAAAACCGACGGCACGTTCAGCCGCACCATCGCCATCATCATCCCCGGCAGCGACTTGTCGCAGCCCGCAAGGCCCACGATGGCGTCATAGCAATGCCCGCGCATCGTCAGTTCCACGGTATCCGCAATCGCATCCCGCGAGGCGAGCGAGGACCGCATCCCCTCATGCCCCATCGCGATGCCGTCGGTCACGGTGATCGTTGTGAATTCGCGCGGTGTCCCCCCGCCCTTCTTCACCCCATGCTTCACGATCTGCGCCTGCCGGTTCAGCGCGATGTTGCAGGGGGCAGCTTCGTTCCAGCAGGTCGCAACACCCACCCAGGGCTGGTGAATCTCTTCCTCGGTGATCCCCATGGCGTAGAAATAGCTGCGGTGCGGAGCGCGCGCCGGGCCTTCGGTCACATGGCGGCTGGGAAGTTTCGACTTGTCGAAACGCTGGTTGGTGGACATGGAGGCTCCTTGCGGCAACGAAGCGGTTAGTGGATTGGCCGCAAGGGATAAAGGCCAGCCCGGTCAGGGGCAAGCGCGATATGGGCGCTCAGGTCCCGTTGATCGCCACGGTGGCACTTTGCATCAGCCCGTCCAGTTGCAACCGCAGGCTGTCGACAAAGCCGACATAGGCTTTCAGGACTCCGGCCAGAGCAGGCACCGCAGCCGCCAGCGCGTCGGCGCTGACATACAGCGCGGCACCCAGAATCGCAAAGGTCATCACCATCAGAAATCCCTTGCGGAAACTGCTGCGCCCTTCGACCGGGTCCGGCATCGCCTCGGCTGCGGCCGCCTCGACCCGGTGCTCGCCCGGTCGCAGGGTAGAGTTGATCTCTTCGACATCCGGCAGTCTGGCCTTGCGCGCCGAGCCCCTGTCGTCTGCATCCTCGCCGCTCGCTCCAGAAGGCGACGCGATCGGGCTGAGGTTTTCGACCGGCTTGCGCGCTGCTGGTATCGCGGCCTCGAGCCCGAGGTCGGCTTGCACCTCCAGCGGCCTGGCTGCTTCGGCCTTCCGGGCCAGGGCTTCCCGTTCGGCCTCTTCGCGCAGAATGGCCAGAACCGAGTCGTCGACCGCATAGGCTGCCGACGCCGAACCGGCAGCGGCCGGGACTGTCGTTCCGACTTCGTCGGCAGTCTCGGGCATGTCCTCCGCGTCGGTCGAACCTGCGGCAACGGGGACCGCGGCCACCGGCCCAGGTGCCGCCTCCGCCACATCGACAGGCGTATCTGCGCCAGTCGGCGGCATCTCTCCTGCCACCAGTTCAACCGCATCGCCGACCGCGGCGTCCACATCCGGCAGCGCGGGCCCTGCGTCCAAGCCCGCCGCCGCAGCGACCGCTTCGGCCACTTCTGGCTCTGGTCCGGGTTCCACCCTTGCGACAGGTTCCGGTGTCACATCGGGCACCGACGCGGCCTGCGGCTCCGGCTCCGGCGTTGGCTTCGGCTCTGGTGCAGCCACCGTCGCCGCCGCCGCCGTCTCGGTCACGGCCGAGCGGGGTCGCATCTGATACCAGGCATGGCCGCAGTTCGCGCATTGCACGTCGCGTCCCGTCTCCGGAATCGCGTCCTCGGGCACTTCGTACTTGGCTTCGCAGTTTGGGCAAACCAACCGCATTCTTGTCCCTCAACGCCTGTTTTTCCGGTCGCCTTGGCAAGTTGTAATCCTTAATTCCTATCGTTCCAAGGCCTTGTCGCACGCTCTTGTGCAATCGTTTCTCCCTGTGCGATGGAAAGCGCAGTGACATCGGGCGCGGGCCGCCCGAAGCCTGCAGCAGGGGAACAGCGTGATCACCTTCGAGAACGTGGCCTACAGCTATGGCGGGGGTGAGCTTCTGTCCGACGTTTCGCTGAAACTTACGCCTGGTTCCTTCCATTTTCTGACCGGCCCGTCCGGTGCGGGCAAATCGACCTTCCTCAAGCTTGCCTATGCCGAGTTGCAGGCGACCACCGGCAGCGTCACCCTGTTCGACCGCGACGTGAAAAGCCTGTCGCGCGACGACATTGCCCGCACCCGGCGGCGCATCGGCATCGTGCATCAGGACTGCAAGTTTCTTGACCACATGTCGCTTGCGGCCAACATGGCGCTGCCGTTCACCGTATCCGCCCGCGAAAGCAGCCCCCAGGACCTTGACGACCTTCTGTCCTGGGTCGGACTCAAGCACCTCGCCGACGCGCTTCCGCCACAGCTTTCCGGCGGTGAACGCCAGCGCGCGGCCCTTGCCCGCGCCGTCATCGTCGACCCCGACGTGATCCTGGCCGACGAACCCACCGGCAACGTCGACTGGGAAATGTCCTTGCGCATCCTCACCCTGCTGGTCGAACTGAACAAGATGGGCAAGACCATCCTCGTCGCCACCCATGACCTGAACCTGATCCGCCAGGCGAAGGCGCAGATCCAGGCCCGGGTCCTGCGCATCGCCAAGCACCGCGTCCAGCTTGCGGGGGCCGACCTGTGAGACCCCCCGCCGCCAAACCCGCCAGCCCCGCCACCCGCGCGCTGGAGGTTGTCCCCCCCTC
>NCDY01000107.1 GCA_002280405.1 Rhodobacterales bacterium 32-66-9
GCTGCTGTGGCCCCGTCCGTGGTCGTGCCGGAAAGGCATTGGCGGATGTTCGCTTTTCGTGCTAATTCCGGGACAAGAGCAAGAACAGGGGCAGGAATGCGCGTCATCGGGATCGATCCGGGCTTGCGGAACCTGGGCTGGGGGGTGATCGATGTCGCCGGCTCGCGCCTTGTGCATGTCGCGAACGGGATTTGTCATTCGGATGGCGGCGATGGCGATCTTGCCGCACGGCTGCTGTCGCTGCATGCCCAACTGACCGAGGTGCTGCGGGACTGGCAGCCCGAGGCGGCTGCGGTGGAGCATACTTTCGTCAACAAGGACGCGGTGGCGACGCTGAAGCTGGGCCAGGCGCGGGGGATTGCGCTTCTGGTCCCGGCGCAGTTCGGACTGGCGGTCGGGGAATATGCACCGAACGCGGTGAAGAAGACGGTGGTGGGTGTGGGGCATGCGGCGAAGGTGCAGGTCGATCACATGGTGCGGCTGCACCTGCCGGGGGTGAAGATCGCCGGGCCGGATGCGGCGGACGCGCTGGCGGTGGCGATCTGCCATGCGCATCACCTGCAGTCGTCGGGCCGGCTGGCGGCGGCGTTGAGGGCGGCGGATTGAGAGGCCTTTCGTGATCGGGCGCATTTCTGGGCGGTTGGACTTGCGGGGGCCGGACCATGTGCTGATCGACGTGCGCGGGGTCGGCTACATCGTCCATGTCAGCGAGCGCACCCTGGCGGGTCTGCCGGGTCTGGGCGAGGCGGTGTCGCTTTACACGGAATTGCTGGTGCGCGAGGACCTTTTGCAGCTGTTCGGGTTTCCGACCTTGCTGGAGAAGGAGTGGCACAGGCTGTTGATGACGGTTCAAGGGGTGGGGGCGAAGGCCTCGATGGCGATTCTCGGCACGCTTGGGGCCGAGGGCGTGGGCCGCGCGATCACGCTTGGCGACGCGCGGGCGGTGCAGGCGGCGCCGGGCGTGGGGCCAAAGCTCGCCCAGCGGGTGATCCTGGAGCTGAAGGCCAAGGCGCCGGGCGTGATGGCGCATGGCGTCGGGCTTAGCGCCAAGGCCGGGGCGGAGGGTGTGGTGGTCGAAGAGGCCACCCCCGACCCGAACAGGCTCGCACCGAAGAGGCCCGCACAGGACGATGAGGGGTCGCAAAGGCGCGCGGCTGCCTCGGCGGATGCCTTGTCGGCGCTGGTGAACCTTGGCTATGGGCAAGGCGACGCGGCGCAGGCGGTGGCGACGGTGGCGGGCGACCTGGCCGAGGCTGACGCTGCGGCGCTGATCCGGGCGGCGCTGAAGGTTCTGGCGCCGAAATGACCGAGCCGAACCCCGACCTGCGCCCCGAACGCCTGCCCGAGGACACCGACCGCGCGCTTCGCCCGCAGATGCTGGCCGAGTTCATCGGGCAGGCCGAGGCGCGGGCCAATCTGGCCGTCTTCATCGAAAGCGCCCGGATGCGCGGTGAAGCGATGGATCATACGCTGTTCCATGGGCCTCCGGGTCTTGGCAAGACGACGCTGGCGCAGATCATGGCGCGGGAGCTGGGGGTGGGGTTCCGGATGACCAGTGGCCCGGTGCTGGCCAAGCCGGGCGATCTGGCGGCGATCCTGACCAACCTGGAACCGCGCGATGTCCTTTTCATCGACGAGATCCACCGCCTCAGCCCGGTGGTCGAGGAGGTGCTGTATCCGGCGCTGGAGGATTTCGCGCTGGATCTGGTGATCGGCGAGGGGCCGGCGGCGCGGACGGTCCGGATCGACTTGCAGCCGTTCACGCTGGTGGGCGCAACGACGCGGCTGGGGTTGTTGACGACGCCGTTGCGCGACCGCTTCGGGATACCGACGCGGCTGGAGTTCTATTCCGAGGCCGAGCTGTTCGAGATCGTCACCCGGGGCGCGCGGCTGATGGGGATGCAGGCGGAAGCCGAGGGCTGCCGCGAGATTGCGCGGCGGGCGCGGGGAACTCCCCGGATCGCGGGGCGCCTCTTGCGCCGGGTGGCGGATTTCGCGCTGGTCGAGGAGGGCGGGCGCATCAGCCGGGCGCTCGCCGACCGGGCGCTGACCCGGCTGGGGGTGGATCATCTGGGCCTGGACGGCGCGGACCGGCGCTATCTGACATTGCTGGCCGAGAATTACGGCGGCGGGCCGGTGGGGGTTGAGACCATCGCGGCTGCCCTATCGGAGCCGCGCGATGCCATCGAGGAGGTGATCGAGCCCTATCTTCTGCAGCAGGGCCTGATCCTGCGCACCCCGCGCGGGCGGATGCTGGGGGCCAAGGCCTGGCGGCATCTGGGACTGGAGGCTCCGAAAGCGCCGGGGCAGGCGGATCTGTTCGGGGGCAAGTGACAGGCATGGATCCGGTCGAGGTCGAGGCGTGCTTTACCCGCAGCGACGGTTCCTATCTGTTTGCCCGCTGGGGGCGGCCGATCGTGCCGGTGGTGTTCGGCGTCGATGATGCCAGCCTTGGGGTGTTCAAGGGGGCATTCGAGGCGGTGGTGGCGCTGGCGGGGCACCGGATGGCGCAGACCGATCCGGAACTGGGGGCGAATCTGATGGTCTTTGCCTTTCGGGACTGGGAGGAGCTTCTGGAGGTGCGCGACCTTGGGCGGCTGGTACCCGGCCTGCCCGCGCTGGTGGCGCGGTTGCGGGCGGCGGGGGCGAACCAGTACCGGAGCTTCCGGTTCGATCCGTCGGGCGCGATCCGGGCGGCGTTCGTGTTCCTGAGGATGGATGCGGCGCTGGCGGCGATGGAGGCGGAGACGCTGGCGCTGGCGCAGGCGGTGCAGACGGTGCTGTTGTGGTCGGACCGGGCCTTCAACGGAAGCTCGCCGCTGGCGCGGGTGGGGAGACGGGTGATCCTGCGGCCGGAGATCGCGGCGGTGATCCGGGCGGGGTATGATCCGGTGCTGCCGGTGATGGCGCGCGATCCCAGCCATGCGCTGCGACTGGCGGCGCGGCTGCGGCCGGGTTGAGCTGCCCGCGCGCGAAGGCAGATGTTTCAGGCCATATATTTCAACGGGTTGAATATGGACGTCGCGGGTCGCTTGACCGCTTGCCGCCCCGCGCGCCCCGGCCTGGATCGGGATGATGTTTGCTGCAAACATCATCCCGATCTCGGGTCTTGGTGGCCGCGTGATCGATGCGGAAAACCGGATTCCACTTTTCCGCATCACGCTTTAGCCTAGGGCACAGGCTGCTCAGGAAGACCAGATGACCCCGCACCGCTTCACGACCCGTGTCTACTATGAGGACACCGATCTGGCCGGGATCGTCTATTATGCCAATTACCTGAAGTTCATCGAGCGCGCGCGGAGCGAATGGGTCGCAGGCCTGGGCGTTGACCAGATGGCGTTGAAGGCCGGGCAGGGGATCGTCTTTGCCGTGCGGCGGCTGGAGGCAGACTTTCTGCGACCCGCGAAGTTCGGCGATGATCTGGTGGTGGAAACCGCCGTTCAGTCACTGGCCGGCGCGCGGATCGTGCTGGAGCAGGCGATCCTGCGGGGCGGCGAGCGGCTGTTCGTCGCCGCGGTGACGCTGGTTTGCCTGTCCGTGGACGGCCATGCCGCGCGGTTGCCGGCCGACTTTCGGGCGAGGCTGTCGGCGAGGTTGCACTGACGGGCTGACCGGATGCGGTGGCGCAGGTGACGGATGCCGTCACCCCGGCGGCAAAACTCTGCCCGCCACAGACATGTGTTGGCAATCCCGCTGCAACCTTGCTAGACTCAGCGCCAACGGAGCCAGAAACGGCCCGATCAACAAGAGCAGGCGTATGGAAACGGACACCCTTGCGATGGCGCAGGAGATTGATTTCTCCATGTTCGCCCTTTTTGCCCGCGCGACCCTGACGGTGAAGATCGTCATGCTGATGCTGTTCATCATGTCCTTCTGGTCCTGGGCGATCATCATCCAGAAGCATCTGATGCTGCGCAAGGCCCAGGGCGAGGCAGCGATCTTCGACCGCGCGTTCTGGTCCGGGGAACCCCTGGATGAGCTTTACGAGAAGATCGGGCCGGAGCCGCAGGGCCAGAGCGAGAAGATCTTCGCGGCAGGCATGCTGGAGTGGCGGCGCAGCCACAAGCAGGACGGCGGGCTGATCGCGGGGGCGCAGTCGCGCATCGACCGGGCGATGAACGTCGCGATCAACCGCGAGGGCGAGGCCTTGAACCGGGGCTTGAGTTTCCTGGCCACGACCGGCTCTACCGCGACCTTCATCGGGCTGTTCGGAACGGTCTGGGGGATCAAGTACAGTTTCGAGCAGATCGCGATTTCGCAGAACACCAGCCTTGCCGTCGTGGCCCCCGGCATTGCCGAGGCGCTTTTGGCGACGGGCGTGGGCCTGGTGGCGGCGATCCCCGCAGCGGTGTTCTACAACAAGCTGAGCGCGGACATCGACCGGGTGCTTGGCGGCTACGAGGCCTTTGCCGACGAATTCGCGACGATCCTGTCGCGGCAGCTGGATTCCTAGGCCATGGGCATGGGGGTGTCGGGATCGGCGGGCGGCGGACGGCGACGCCGTCGCGGCGGCCGCGCGGCCGCGATGCACGAGATCAACATCACGCCGATGGTGGACGTGATGCTGGTCCTTCTGATCATCTTCATGGTGGCGGCACCGATGCTGACGGTGGGCGTGCCGGTCAAGCTGCCGCAAACGGCCGCGGCGGCCTTGCCGACGGAACAGGAAGAGCCGCTGTCGGTGACGATCACGGCGGACGGGCGGCTGGCGATCCAGACCACGGAAGTGACCGATGCCGAGATGATTGGCAAGCTGACGGCCATCGCGGCCCAGCGGAAGTCGAAGAAGATCTTCCTTCGCGCCGACGGTGCGGTGGCCTATGAACGCGTGGCGCAGGTCATGGGAGCCCTGAACGCGGGCGGGTTCAACGAGATTGCCTTCGTGACCGATGCCGCGGTGCCAAGCCTTGGGGCGGCAGATACGTCTCAATCCGGAAGCAACGGCGGCTGAGGCGGATGGAAAGGCGGTTCCAGACCGGAACAGTGGTATCTGCGATCGGGCATGGCGGGTTGATCCTGTGGGTGCTGGTCGGCGGATGGCTGTTTCGGGCAGAGCGGCCCCCGGAAACCATCACGATGCTGGCCTCCACGATCTCGAGTGCCGAATTCGATGCGCTGCGGGCGGCGGCCACCTTGACCCCGTCGAAGGAGCCGGCTGCGGTCCGGCCGCAGGCCCGGCCCAAGGACGTGGTCAAGCCCCCGCCAGAGACGCCCAAGCCAGAGACGCCCAAGCCAGAGACGCCCCCGCCAGAGACGCCCGTGGTCGAGCCGCCGCCGGAGCCGCCGCCGGAGCCGGTGGTCACACCGCCGCCGTCGGATGTGCCGCAGGCAGCGGAAGAGCAGGCGATCCAGACCGAGTCCACCGAAATCCAGCCCGTGCCGGAAGCGGCGGCGATCATCGCGCCGGATCCGGTGACGCCAGAGACCGATGCCCAGGCCTCGGACACGCCGAAACCCGCGGTGACCGACCAGCCGAGCGACGCGCCGGTTGTCCAGCAGCAGCCGACCGAGGCGACGGTGGCGCCGGATGCCGGGGACGTGACGCTGACCGAGGCGAACCGGGATCAGACGGCGGAGACGGGGATGACGACCTCGGTCCGTCCGCGCAGCCGTCCCGACCGCCCGGCACCCGCGCCAAAGCCCGCGGTTGCGGAGGTTCAGCCCGCCAAGGATCCGGCACCTGCGCAATCGGCCGAGCCGAACGTGCAGCCGGTCGACGACACCCAGACCCAGGACGCCATCGACGCGCTTCTGGGTGAGGCAACCCAGGAGCCTGCGCCCGAGGCGACGGCGGATGCGGGCGGCCAGGACCTGCCGCGGGGGCCGCCCCTGACCGGAGGCGAGATGGGCAACATTTCATCCGCGATCGCGCGGAAATGGAACCTTGGCGCGTCCTCGACCGATGCGATGAGTTCGACCGTGGTGATCCGGGTGAGTTTCTCTCAGGACGGCACGCCGGTCGATTTTCAGTTGATCGAGTCCGACGGGCCCAGCCAGTCCGGGATCGACAGGCTTTATGAGACGGCCCGGCGCGCGGTGAACCGGGCGTATCAGGACGGCGGACTTCCGCTGCCTGCAGACAAGTATGAGACCTGGCGCGTGCTTGATCTCGTCTTCGATGCCAATGGGATGAGGGCAAGATGATTGGGAACCAAACGCGCGTTTGCGCCTTTTCGCTTGCCGGGCAGGCGGGCGAGGCAGCACCAAAAGAACGGAGCATGAGGCCGATGACCAGACCCGTGAGAGCACCCTTCCGCATGTTTCTTGTCACGCTGTGTGCGTTGCTCGTTGGGGCGGGGATGCAGCTGGCAACCCCGGTCATGGCGCAGGAACCGCCGCGGATCGTGATCGGGTCGGCGGTGATCGAGCCGATGCCGATCGCGGCGCCGACCTTCATCGACGAGGGCGGGGCCGGGGATTACGCGCGGGAGATCACCCGGGTGGTGATCTCGGACCTGGAAGGCACCGGGTTTTTCCGCACCATCCCGGAAGAGGCGCAGATCAGCCGGGTGACGAGCTTTGACGGCGGGATCGCCTTCGAGGACTGGAAGGCGATCAACGCGCAGGTGCTGGTGACGGGGGCGGTATCGGTCGCGGGGGACCGGATCACGGTGAAGTTCCGCGCCTATGACGTCTTCAACGGCACCACGCTGGACGGGGCGGCGCTGCAGTTCGCGGGCACGACCGACGGCTGGCGGCGGATGGCGCACAAGGTGGCGGATGTGATCTATTCCAAGATCACCGGCGAAAGCGGCTATTTCGACAGCCGGGTGGTGTTCGTCAGCGAGAGCGGGCCGAAGAACGCGCGGCTGAAGCGGCTGGCGGTGATGGATTATGATGGGGCGAACGTGGCTTATCTGACCGACAGCTCGTCGATCGTGCTGGCGCCGCGCTTTTCGCCGCAGGGAGAGCGGATCGTCTATACCAGCTTCGAGACCGGGTTCCCGCGCATCACGCTGATGGATGTGGCAAGCCTTCAGCGTCGCACGCTGGAAGAACAGCCGGGCACGATGACCTTCGCGCCGCGCTTTTCGCCGGACGGACGGACGGTCGTGTTCAGTCTGGAGCGGGGCGGCAACAGTGACATCTATGTGCTGGACCTGGACTCGGGGGTCCTGAGCCAGCTGACGAATTCGCCATCCATCGAAACTGCGCCAAGTTTCAGCCCGGACGGCAGCCAGATCGTCTTTGAAAGCGACCGGAGCGGCGGGCAGCAGATCTATGTGATGCCGGCGGGCGGCGGCGAGGCGACGAGGATTTCGGGCGGCGAGGGGCGCTATGGCACGCCGGTCTGGTCGCCGAGGGGCGACTACATCGCCTTCACCAAGCAGAACGCGGGCCGCTTCCACATCGGCGTGATGCGCACCGATGGCAGCGAGGAACGCCTCTTGACCGCGAGCTTCCTGGACGAAGGCCCGACCTGGGCCCCGAACGGGCGCGACCGATGGTCCGGCAAGCGACCCGGCCTGGTCGCCGCTTTTGCCATGAAAAGTGACGCGCAGCCGATTCACAGCGGCTGTCAAAGCTGTTAACCTCCTCGTGATCGAGCCAACAAGAAGGAAGAGCCTGATGTCCATTGCTGCAAAGTCTGTGCTGCTGATCGGTTTCCTGGTCCTCGCGGCCTGCAACAATCCGGACCGTTACGGTGCCGGTGGCGCGGGCGGGGCCGGGGGCGCGGGAGGTGCCGGCGGGATCGACACCACCGGGTTGGGCGATCCGAACAATCCGACCTCCATCGCCTATTTCAACCAGACGGTCGGCGACCGGGTGCTGTTTGCGGTCGACCAGTCGACGATCTCGCCCGAGGGTCGCGCGGTGCTGACGGCGCAGGCGCAGTGGCTGCTGACCAACACAGGCTATGCGGCGATCATCGAAGGTCACGCCGACGAGCGGGGCACGCGGGAATACAACCTGAACCTCGGTGCCAAGCGGGCGGCGGCGGTGCAGAACTTCCTGATCAGCCAGGGCGTCCCGCCGGGTCGGTTGCGCACCATCAGCTATGGCAAGGAACGGCCGATCGAGATTTGCTCGACCGAGGCCTGCTATTCCCAGAACCGCCGCGCGGTGACGGTGCTGTCGGCCGGCGCCGGGGTCTGATCCGATGCGCAGGCTTGGCCTTTCGCTGGTTCTGTGCCTGCTGCCGGTTGTCGGTCAGGCCCAGGACCGGGCACAGACGCTGGCCGACATCCGCGCCGATGTTGACGCGCTGGCGGCGGAATTCAACGCGCTGAAGGCCGAGCTTGTGGCGTCGGGTGCGGCGGCGACCGGGGCGGCGGGGGGCGATGCCCTGCAGCGGATGGACACGATCGAGGCCGAGCTGGTGCGCCTGACCGCGCGGACCGAGGCGGTCGAACTGAAGCTGAACCGGGTGGTGTCGGACGGCACCAACCGGATCGGTGACATCGAATACCGGTTGTGCGAGGTGACGGAAGGCTGCGATCCGGCGAAGCTCGGCGCGACACCGACGCTGGGTGACGCCGGCGGGGCGGTGCCCGCCTCGGTTGCGACGGAAACCGGTGCCGGCGGGTCCGGCACCGCACCGGCGACGGGCGGGACGGAACTGGCAGTGGCCGAGAAGGAAGACTTCGACCGTGCCAAGGCGGTGCTCGCCTCCGGTGACTTTGCCGGGGCGGCCGCGCTATTTGCGACTTATGCCCAATCCTATCCCGGCGGGCCGCTTGTCCCCGAAGCGCAGTACCTGCGCGGCGAGGCGCTGTCCAAGCAGGGTGACACCGGCAATGCGGCCCGGGCCTATCTCGACGCGTTTTCCGCCGCGCCCGAGGGTCCGTTTGCCCCCGACGCCTTGCTGAAGCTGGGCGAAGGGCTGGGGGCGCTGGGCCAGGTGCCCGAGGCTTGCGTGACGCTGACCGAGGTCGGCGCCCGGTTCCCCGGCAGCATCGCGGCGACGCAGGCGACGGTGGCCAAGCAGGGCCTGGGGTGCCAGTAGAAACGGATCGGCTGGTCGGGCTGATCCGGGATGGGCTGCCTGCAGGCGAGACCGTCGGCGTGGCGCTTTCGGGCGGTGGGGATTCCACCGCCCTTTTGCATCTGTGCCGGGTTGCCGGACTGCCGGTCGAGGCGGTGACGGTGGATCATCGCCTGCGTCCCGAAAGCGCGGCAGAGGCGGCGGCGGTCGGGGCGGCCTGTGCGGCACTGGGGGTCCGGCACGAGGTGCGGGTCTGGGAACATGGTCCCGTCGTCCGGGGCAACCTCATGGATGCGGCGCGGCGGGCGCGGCGGGGATTGATCGGCGACTGGGCGCGGGGGCGCGGGATCGGGGTCGTGGCCTTGGGGCACACGCGCGACGACGTGGCCGAGGGCGTGCTGATGGGTCTTGGCCGGGCAGCAGGACTTGCCGGGCTTTCGGGGATGCGACCGGCCTGGGACGCGGCGGGGGTGCGGTTCGTGCGTCCCTTGCTGGGCGCGGGGCGCGAGGAGTTGCGCCACTGGTTGCGGCAGCGGGGCATCGGTTGGACCGAGGATCCGACGAACGAGGATGACCGCTTCACCCGGGTGAAGGCGCGGAAGGCGCTGGCGGCGCTGGCTCCGCTTGGAATAACGGGCGAGAGGCTGGCCGTGGTGGCGGGGCATCTGGCGCGGGTGCAGGAGGCGATGGCCGCACAGGTGACCGAAGCCGCGGGTCGCGTGGTTCATGCAACGGCCGGGGCGCTGCGGCTGGAGCCTGCGCTTGGCTCGGAGCCGGTCGAAGTGCAGCGGCAGATCGTCGGTGCGGCGCTGCTGTGGCTGTCGGGGGCGGACCATGCGCCACGCGCGGCAGAGGTCGCGCGGGTGATCGAGGCGCTGGCGTCGGGGGGGGATGCGACGCTTGCGGGGTGCCGGGCGTGGCGGGGCTGGCTGATGCGCGAGCCCCGTGCAGTGGGCGGTCCGGTGCCGGTCGGCGCGCTGTGGGACGGGCGCTGGGTCGTCTCAGGTCCGGCGGGCGAGGTCCGCGCGCTTGGCGGCGAGGGGCTGCGGCAGGTGGGCGACTGGCGCAAGTCCGGCATCCCGCGCGCGGTGCTGCTTGTCACCCCCGGCGTCTGGCGGGGCGATACGCTGCTTGCGGCCCCGCTGGCCGGGGTTTCCGCAGAATGGCAGGCGAAACTGGACCGACCGTTCCACCTTTTCGGACTAGTGGATTGAACCTGAGGCCCAAAGGTCTATCTTAGGTCCAAAGCCGCCGGGGCCTCATGGGGGGACCACGGCGCATTCGGGAGATCCCTTACCTTGGGTAACAATGCACGCAATATCGCCTTCTGGGTCGTGCTGCTGATTCTTGTGATGGCGCTGTTCCAGCTGTTTTCCGGCAACCAGACGACGCTGTCGTCGCGGTCGCTGTCCTATTCGAACTTCATCGAACGGGTGGACGCCGGGCAAGTGGCAAAGGTGGTGCTGGATGGCGAACGGATCGTCGTCGTCGGCAAGGATGGCAATTCCTATGTCGCGATCAAGCCGCCGGGCGACTTCGTCACCGACAATCTGACGCGCGATCTGATCGCCAAGGGCGTCGAGGTCCAGGCCGAGCCGCAGGCGCAGTCCGGCTTCGTCTCGGTGCTGCTCAGCTTCCTGCCGTTCCTCTTGCTGATCGGCGTCTGGATCTACTTCATGAACCGGATGCAGGGTGGGGGCCGGGGCGGTGCGATGGGGTTCGGCAAGTCGCGCGCCAAGCTGCTCACGGAAAAGCAGGGCCGGGTCACCTTTGACGACGTGGCGGGCATCGACGAGGCCAAGGAAGAGCTTGAGGAAATCGTCGAATTCCTGAGAAATCCGCAGAAATTCAGCCGTCTGGGCGGCAAGATCCCGAAGGGCGCGCTGCTGGTCGGCCCCCCCGGCACGGGCAAGACCCTGCTCGCCCGCGCGATTGCGGGCGAGGCGGGGGTGCCGTTCTTCACCATCTCAGGCTCGGACTTCGTGGAAATGTTCGTGGGTGTCGGGGCGTCGCGTGTGCGCGACATGTTCGAGCAGGCGAAGAAGAACGCGCCCTGCATCGTCTTCATCGACGAGATCGACGCCGTGGGCCGTGCGCGCGGCGTGGGCATCGGCGGCGGCAACGACGAGCGCGAGCAGACGCTGAACCAGCTTCTGGTCGAGATGGACGGTTTCGAGGCGAACGAAGGCGTCATCATCATCGCCGCCACCAACCGCAAGGACGTGCTGGACCCGGCCCTCTTGCGTCCGGGCCGCTTTGACCGCCAGATCCATGTGCCGAATCCCGACATCAAGGGGCGCGAGAAGATTCTGTCGGTCCATGCCCGCAAGGTGCCCTTGGGGCCGGATGTTGACCTTCGCACGATCGCGCGCGGCTCGCCCGGTTTCTCGGGCGCTGACCTGATGAACCTGGTGAACGAGGCCGCGCTGATGGCGGCGCGGGCCGGACGGCGGTTTGTCACGATGATCGATTTCGAATCGGCCAAGGACAAGGTGATGATGGGGGCCGAGCGGCGGTCGATGGTCCTGACCCAGGACCAGAAGGAGATGACCGCCTACCACGAGTCCGGTCACGCCATTGTCGGCATGTCGTTGCCGAAATGCGACCCGGTCTACAAGGCCACCATCATTCCGCGCGGCGGTGCCCTTGGCATGGTGATGAGCCTGCCGGAAATGGACCGGCTGAACTGGCACCGTGACCAGTGCGAGCAGCGCATCGCGATGACCATGGCCGGGAAGGCGGCGGAAATCCTGAAATGGGGCGAGGACTCGGTATCGAACGGCCCGTCGGGGGATATCCAGCAGGCTTCGGCCCTGGCCCGTGCGATGGTCCTGCGCTGGGGTATGTCGGACGTCGTCGGCAATATCGACTATGCGGAAGCCGCTGACGGTTATTCCGGCAGCACGGGGGGGTTCTCGGTATCGGCCGAAACCAAGCGCCTGATCGAACAGGAGGTGAAGCGGCTGATCGACGAAGGTTATGAAACCGCCCGCCGCATCCTGATCGAGAAGACCGAGGAGTGGGAACGGCTGGCCAAGGGCCTTCTGGAATACGAGACGCTGACCGGTGACGAGATCCGCAAGGTGATCGCGGGCGTGCCGCTGGGGGGGGACGACAGCGCGGACAAGCCGTCCTCTGGCGGCGGCGCGGCCTCGGTCACGGCGATCCCGAAGACCAAGGCGCGGGCGAAGAAGCCGGGAACCGAGCCGGAACCGGCGCCGCTTTGACCGATGCTCCCTGACCCTGAGAAGGCCCCGCATCGCCGGGGCCTTTTGCTTTGCGCTTTGGGTCGCTAACCTGCCGGCGCGGCAGACTGGGGACGGCAGATGATCACGGCCTTTGCGTCGAACGGTGACCGGCTTTTGCCGCTGAAGCTGTCGGACCGTCCGCTGGCCGAGGCGGTGTGGATCGACCTCGACCGCCCGACCGAGGCTGAGGAAGACGCGGTCGAGGCGGCGCTTGGCATCGACATCCCCACCCGCGAGGACATGCAGGAGATCGAAGTGTCCTCGCGCATCTACCATGAGAGCGGGGCGCTGTTCCTGACCGCGCAGGTGGTTGCCAGCCACGACGCCCGCGACACGGAAATCGGCCCGGTGACGTTTGTCGTCCTGCCGAAACGGCTGGTCACCGTGCATTATCATCACCCGGGATCGCTGAAGCATTTCGCCGACTGGGCGGCCCGACACGACACGCGGCTTGACACCGGGCTTGATGCGCTGACGGGCCTGCTGGAAGCGGTGGTGGACCGGCTGGCCGACATTCTGGAAGGCGAGGCGCGGCGGCACGACGCCCTGTCGAAGGCCATTTTCGCCGCCCACCGCCCCTCAGGCAAAAGCGAGACGCTGGGCGCGGTTCTGCAGCGGATCGGACGGGCCGAGGACCTGAACGGCAAGGTCAACGAAAGCCTTGGCACGCTGCTGCGGCTGTTGGGCTATCTGACCTCGACCGCCGACCATCCGGACGGGCTGGCCCTGAGTGCGGCAGACAAACCGATGGCGCTTGCGCTGCTGCAGGATGTGCGGTCCCTGCGCGAGGTTGCCCAGACGCAGTCCGAAAAGGTGCGGTTCCTGCTGGACGCGACGCTGGGGGTGATCAACATCCGGCAGTCGGATGTGATCAAGATCTTCTCGGTGGTGGCCTTCGTCTTCCTGCCGCCGACGCTGATCGCCAGCATCTACGGGATGAACTTCGACTATATGCCGGAGCTGAAATGGCCCTGGGGCTATCCGATCGCATTGGGACTGATGGTCGTCTCGGCGCTGGTGCCCTACATGGTCTTCCGGTGGAAGAATTGGCTGTGACTTGCCTGACATGAGGTCCTGATGCCTGCCCTTGTCCCCACAACCCGCACCGCCCGCGTCGTCTGGCTGGGCTTTCAGCCCGTGCCGGTAGAGAAGCTGGTGATCACTTCGCAGCCGGTCGAGGTGATGCCGTTGAGTTTCGCGGGCTATGCCGGCGAGGTTCATGCCGGGGAGACGCGGCCTTCGTGCAGCCGGGTGCTGAAGCAGCATCCGCGCGGCACGACGATCCGCAATGTGCGCCAGCTTTGCGTGGTCAGCGCCGAGGAAATGGCCGAGGTTGCCCGCGACATGGGGCTGGCGGCGATGGACTATGCCTGGGTCGGGGCCAGCCTGGTGCTGGAGGGGATTCCGGATCTGACGCATCTGCCGCCCTCCAGCCGCTTGCAGGGGCCGGACGGGGTGACACTGGTGGTGGATATGGAGAACCTGCCCTGCCAGGAGCCCGCCGTCACGATCGAGAAGGCGCGGCCCGGGCTTGGCAAGGGGTTCAAGGCCGCGGCCGAGGGCAAGCGGGGCGTGACCGCCTGGGTCGAGCGGGAGGGGGTCTTGCGGCTGGGCGATGTGGTGATGCTGCATGTCCCGGCGCAGCGGGCCTGGGCGCATCCCGGCCGGGCGCTGTCGGCCGGCTGAAAGGGAAGCCTGATGCGCGCCCCCCGGAGGGTCTCACACCCTCCGGACCTCCCGTGGGATATTTGCAGAAGAGAAAGACGCTTTCGGGTCGCATTGTGCGGGCCCGCGAGCAGCGGTTTCGTATCGGAAACAGGCTCTGGCGAATTTCGTGGGTTTCAGGTCGGAAACCGGCCTTGGATTGCAGGTTCCGCCCGGTATCACGTCGCAAACTGAACAGTGCCCCATGGGAGACGCGACATGGCCTTCAAGACCGACATCGAGATTGCGCGCGAGGCGAAGAAGCAGCCGATCATGGAGATCGGGGCCAAGCTGGGCATCCCGTCGGAGCATCTGCTGCCCTACGGCCACGACAAGGCCAAGGTGAGCCAGGAGTTCATCCGGTCGCTGGCCGGTCGCCCTGATGGCAAGCTGATCCTGGTCACCGCGATCAACCCGACGCCTGCGGGCGAGGGCAAGACCACCACCACGGTCGGTCTGGGCGACGGGCTGAACCGGATCGGCAAACGCGCCGTGGTCTGCATCCGCGAAGCGAGCCTTGGCCCGAACTTCGGGATGAAAGGCGGCGCTGCGGGCGGCGGGATGGCGCAGGTCGTGCCGATGGAGGAGATGAACCTTCATTTCACCGGCGATTTCCATGCGATCACCAGCGCCCACAACCTGTTGTCGGCGATGATCGACAACCACATCTACTGGGGCAACGAGCTGGCGATCGACGAACGCCGCATCGTCTGGCGCCGGGTCATGGACATGAACGACCGCGACCGCGCCCTGCGCGACATCGTGGTGAACCTGGGCGGCGTGGCCAACGGCTTTCCGCGCCAGACCGGGTTCGACATCACCGTGGCCAGCGAGGTCATGGCGATCCTCTGCCTGTCCAATGATCTTGACGACCTGCAGAAGCGCCTTGGCGACATCGTCGTCGCCTACACCCGCGAGAAGAAGCCGATCTATGCCCGCGACATCAAGGCCGACGGGGCGATGACGGTGCTGCTGAAAGACGCGATGCAGCCGAACATCGTGCAGACGCTGGAGAACAACCCGGCCTTCGTGCACGGCGGGCCCTTCGCCAACATCGCGCATGGCTGCAATTCGGTCATCGCGACCAAGACCGCGCTGAAGCTGGGCGACTATGTCGTGACCGAAGCCGGGTTCGGCGCTGACCTTGGGGCCGAGAAGTTCTTCGACATCAAGTGCCGGAAGGCGGGGCTGAAGCCCTCGGCCGCGGTGATCGTGGCCACGGTGCGCGCGATGAAGATGAACGGCGGGGTGGCGAAGGCCGACCTTGGGGCCGAGAACGTCGAAGCGGTCAAGAAGGGCTGCCCGAACCTCGGGAGGCATATCGGCAACGTGAAGGGGTTCGGCGTGCCGGTGGTCGTGGCGATCAACCACTTCTACAGCGACACCGATGCCGAGATTGCCGCCGTGAAGGCCTATGTCGCCGAGCAGGGTGCCGAGGCGATCCTGTGCAAGCATTGGGCCAACGGCTCGGCGGGGATCGAGGAGCTGGCACACAAGGTGGTGCAGATGGCGGAATCGGGCGCGTCGAACTTCGCGCCGCT
>NCDY01000108.1 GCA_002280405.1 Rhodobacterales bacterium 32-66-9
GACGGTCTTTGTCTGGCCAACAGTCCACTCTCGACCCTGCGCTTGCGGCTGCGGACCCGGCCGCAAGATGCAGGGACATCGACGGCGCAGTCCTGTTGGCTGCAGTTCTGTCCCACCTGCCTGCGGGAAGACGAGGTGCCCTATTTCCGGCGCAGCTGGACCTTGGCAACCCGCGTGTCCTGCTTTCGCCATGGCTGCCGATTGCGCGACCGCTGCCCGTCTTGTGGTCAGGGCCTTGCGCCGTTCAAGCGGGATCGCCTTGTACCACAGCAGTACTGCGCCTTCTGCGACGCTCACCTCGCGAAACCAACAGGCCCGGCAAGCCTGGGCGCGCGCAGGGCGACCGAAAGTCTCTCGCCGCGCGGCTTGTGAGATACCCAGTGCCATTTGGCCCGGCGACATCAACGATCCCGTTTTTGTCGCATCGGGTTCGCTACGATTTCTTCCGGCGGCTGTCAGAGCGGCAGATCGAGGTAAGAGACCCCACAGAACGCGGCCCGCTGACCCTCTGGGTCGGGCTGACCCGCGCCGCCGAAAACCACAACGGGCTGGTCAGGATACTTACGGATCGGATTAGCAAAACTGCCGGGCTGGGGCCGGCCTCCTCCTCCAGAGAGCCTGATCTGGCCGCCTTGCTGCGGGCCGCGACCCGGCTTCACGAAGACCGCGGCACTCCTGTCGCAACTCGCGCGGCCTCTTACACGTCAGGGGCTTCCAAAGATCCCGCCAAGCCGGCATCAGCAAGTTGCTCAGGATCGGGCAGGTCGCGCAAGGACTCCATCCCAAAGGCAGCCAAGAAAGCCTCGGTCGTGACGAAGGTATAAGGCGCGCCGCGGCGGGGTTCGCGGGGGCCGGTGCCGATGAGGTCGCGCTCGGCCAGCCGCCCGATGAGGTCGCGGCTGATCTCTTTGCCGAAGATGTCCTTCAACCCGTCGCGGCTGATCGGCTGGTGAAACGCAATCGCCGCCAGCACGGCGAGGTCGAACTCTGACAGGTTCAGCGCCTGCGCTCCCACATCCGCCGCAGCGCGGATCGCGGGCGCATAGGCCGCGCGGGTCCGCAGCATCCACCCGGCACCGACCTGAGCCACCTCATAAGGGCGGCCCTCCAGATCGACCGCCAGATCCTCGATCAACAGATCGACCGAGGCCCCCCGCCCCACGACACGCGCCAGATGATCCCGCGCCACCGGGTTCGCGCTCGCAAACAGCACGGCCTCGATCCGGCGCAGCCATTCCCGCCAGCGAAGATCGGGCGGCAGGTCAGCCAGCTCCCGGTCAAGCCCTCCCTCTTCGCGCCGTGCCATGCTCAGACCCCGTAGAGGCGGAAGGTGTCGCGCCCGCTCAGTTCCCGCAGCGCACCCAGTTCCACCAGCCGCTCACAAAGCCGCCGCGCGGCACGGTCCGACAGGATTTCCGGCATCGCCCGGGCGAGCGCCACGGGGGTCAAGACATCCTGCGACAGCATCATTTCCACCGCCCGCGCGGCCCCCTTGGCCCGCAGCTTCGGCACCGCTGCACGCAGACGTGCCGCCGCTCGCGCCAGCGTGCCCGCCAAGGGCAGAGCCTGGCCGACCCCCCTTACAGCGGAACGGTGGCAGGCAAGGCGCAGGTCGTCGCCTCGCAGGCGCAGGTCGCGCGCCGTCATCACCGGGCCCAGAAGCGGCAGCAGATGATCTCGCCCCAAGGCCAGCGACAGCACCGCATCCGCCAGGATCAGGGCAGCGATCTCGCCCCGTGGGTTGTCTTCCAGCACGGCTTCGATGACCTGCGCCGCTCGGTCCACCGGGGTTGGCCCGGTGGCATCGAGGTTTAGGGCAATCCGCTCTGGCGCGACACCGTCCAGCACGCGGCCCAGATTTAAGACCGAGATCGGCCGTGACACTGCTCGCGACCACTGCCGCAAGATGTTTCCCGCAGGGCCGGGATCATCGCCCGCCTTGGTGAGATGCAGCGCATCACGCATCGCACCGGCCCCTTCGCGGCGTCCCGCGATACCCGCTGAAACCTCTGCCGCCGCCAGCGCCAGCCGTTCACGCCAAAGCGCCTGAGGCACATGGTCGGCGGCCGTCGCCAGATTGAGATGCGAAAGTGCGGCCCCTGATTTGAACGCTGCCACCTCAAGGTTTTCCGGAGGCGTGGCGGTGATCCAGCCCGGCAGCGGTGTCAGCATCGGCAAGGGTTCTGATGGCTTGATGCGGGATTTTCTCATACGGCCAAGCTAATTTTTAACGGCGCTTTTGGCTAGTCCATTGCGCAAAAAGCGCCGCAGCTTTGTGATCTCCTTTATGTCCAATAATGTTGCATTATCGGACATATGAAAGATATGCTGAAATGCATGACAGAATTGCCCGAGACATCGCCCCCAGACCCACCCGACCGCACCGATCCGCATGAGGCGGACGAGGCTGCCATCGCCCTGCCCTCTCACGTCGCCGGCTCAGGCACGCTGGACCGTCTGCTGGACACCGCGCGGGACTATGCGCGACAGGCGGCGGCCGAGAATACTCGGCTGGCCTATGCCAGGGACTGGGCCCATTTCGCGCGCTGGTGCCGGATGCGGGGGGCGGACCCCTTGCCCGCTTCACCGCAGGTCATCGGGCTCTACATCGCCGACCTGGCCGCCCCGCAGGGCAGGGCCCCTGCCCTCTCGGTCTCCTCAATAGAGCGGCGGCTGTCCGGCCTGACCTGGGGCTATGCGCAGCGCGGAGAGCGCCTTGACCGCAAGGACCGCCACATCGCTACGGTGCTCGCCGGCATCCGCCGCAAGCACGCCCGGCCACCCGTCCAGAAGGAGGCGATCCTGCCGGAGGACCTGCGCGACATGCTGGCCACCCTGCCCCACGATCTGCGCGGCCTACGCGACCGGGCGATCCTGCTGTTCGGCTTTGCTGGTGGCCTGCGGCGGTCGGAGATCGTCAGCCTTGACCACGGGAAAGACGACACGCCCGACAGCGGCGGTTGGGTCGAGGTGCTGGAGGACGGTGTCCTGATCACACTGCGCGGCAAGACCGGCTGGCGAGAAGTGGAGATCGCTCGCGGCTCATCGGACCAGACCTGCCCGGTCCATGCGCTTGAGCAATGGTTGCACTACGCTAGGATCGACTTCGGCCCACTTTTCGTGGCTGTCTCACGTAACGGCCTGAAGGCCACGGACGAACGCCTCTCCGATAAGCACGTCGCCCGGCTCATCAAGTCCTGCGCCCGGGAGGCGGGCCTGCGCCCTGATCTCCCTGAAAAGGACCGTATCGCCCTTTTCTCGTAGCTGCCGGAGAAGGAGCGTCTTGCCCGCTTCTCGGGCCACTCCCTGCGCGCGGGCCTTGCCTCATCCGCCGAGGTGGACGAGCGCTACGTCCAGAAACAGCTCGGCCACGCCTCGGCCGAGATGACCCGGCGCTACCAGCGTCGGCGCGACCGGTTCCGCGTAAACCTGACCAAGGCGGCCGGGCTTTGACCCCACCGGCCCACCGCTGCACCTTTGGTGAAGTGACAAGCTCGAACGTGTCCGTTCAGGTTTCACCTAACCGCTTCAATTGAAATCGGTAAGTAAACGCGACACAGGCCCTGAAATCCGCGGGTTGCGCCGAGATCCACGAGGAGCAGGCCTCTGGCGGCAATCGTGCGCGCCCGGTATTGGCGCGTGTGCTGGAACGCGTCGCCAAGGGCGACACGCTGGTGGTCGTGCGGATCGACCGGCTGGCGCGGTCTCTGTCGCATCTGCTGGAGGTGATCGAGCGGCTTGAGGCAAAGGGCGCGTTCTTTCGCTCGATCGAGGATCCGATCGACACCGCATCCCCGCAGGGCAAGTTCACCCTGCAGGTGCTGGGTGCTGCTGCCGAATTCGAACGCGCCTTGATCCGCGAGCGAACGAAGGCGGGGCTGGCCAGCGCCCGCACCAAGGGCCGCGTTGGCGGGAACCCTGGGCTGCGGGCCAAGGACCCTGCCGCTCTGCGCAAGGTGCGGCTGGCGCGGCAGGACGGCTACATAGAACGCCTGAACGAGACGGCGCAGGACTGGGTTCCCCATGTCCGCCGCCTGCGCCCCGACTTGGCCTGGGAAGATGTGCTGCGCATCGTCAACGGCCCCCTGCCCCGCGAACGACAGTGGACACAAAGCCGCTTGCTGCGCGCCGTGAATGCCTATGTCCGCGACGGCTTCCTGCCCGAGGCGGTCCTGGACCGCGCCGGCCGCCGCGAAACCGACGACCGTCTGCCCGTCATCGTCGCCGCCATTAAGGGCGCGAATCCCGACATCACCCTTCAGACCATCTGCGATCGGCTTGAGGCGATGCGTGAGCGGACACCTCGCGGTCGAACACGTTGGCAGCCGTCATCCGTGAAGATGCTGTTGGAACGAGCAACGAAGCTCGGCTTACTATTCCAGCAGTAGTCAGGACCAATGAACTTTGAACTAATCCTTGCAAGCGGAGTGACCCGAAGCTGAGAAAGTGTTGGCAGCAAATGAACAAGACGCTGCAGATTTGATGCGCCCTTCACCGGCAAAGCGGCAACGGTTTCGCTAGAAGGATATTGTCTACCGCATCGGGCGCGAGACCTTCAACGCTTGTGTCTCAGCGAAAAAGCGAGGTTGGGACGTACAAGTTGTCGGCTCGCCTTGGCCGTTCACAGCCAAGCAACAAGATTCAAGCAACCCGGTTGCATGTGGGCCATCCAGGTCTGATGGTGTTGTCCGTTTTGTGTCCTCCCACCCTCTCTCGGTTTGTGTTTGTCGCAGGCACCGCCGAATCGTCTGCGCTTCAACAAAGTGGGTTCAGGCTCCGGATATTGATCGCGCACATGTTGTGGTGATGTGGAACGTTGCTCCTAGGGCAGAAGTGCCCAGAGTGGGAATATATTGTTTTCCTTCAACAACTTGTACAAAGCATCTAAGTTTTTGCATCAAGACGCACCACCACATCCTGTGGCAGAACGTTACGCAGGAACGACATGTCGAGCAGAATTTGCTTGATTGAGGGCAACGTTTGGTGCCATTTCTAACAAAAGAACGCTGCACATGGTTTTTCAGGGTGCCCAGCGTTCAAAACGAAAAGCTGCGGTAGCGCGGCAAGATGCGCTCCGTGAGGCCGGAGCAACGGGGGCAGTATGACTGGCGTTCGCCGGATTGACGAGATCATTCAAGAGAATGCCGACCGCCTTGCTGTCGCGCTAGAAAACCACATGCGTACAAGCTTCATGCCTGACGCACGAAAAGGCCTGAGAGCATTTTCGGCTGGTGAAGCAGCTGAACTTTTGGGAATCGACCCTGCCCGCCTGCGCAAGCTCCATTTCGATGACAAGATCCCGGCTGTGGAAGCTGATGCTCGTGGACGCCGCATGTACACTGCGGCCGACCTGATAGGCATTAGGCGGTCTCTCGATGAGCAGTCGCGAAAACGAGGGGCCTTTTTGCCAGGGCGCCGAGATGGTGACCGTGTGCAGGTCATCGCGGTTGCCAACTACAAAGGTGGCTCGTCCAAGACGACCACGTCCATTCATTTGGCACAGCGGCTCGCCCTTCGCGGCTATCGTGTCTTGGCGATCGACATCGATCCTCAGGGCAGTTTGACGACGATGTTTGGTTACACTCCGGAAACAGAGTTTCAAGGCGGCGGAACCATCTACGATGCCATCCGGTATCAAGATCCCATTCCGATGCGGGAAGTGATTCGCAAGACCTACTTCCCCAATCTGGATCTTGCGGCCGCGGGTCTTGTGTTGGCGGAATTTGAACACGAAACGCCCAGAGCTCTCCACGAACGTCGAGAACCGATGTTTTTCAAACGCTTGGGACTGGCGATTGATCAAGTAGAGGCAGATTACGACATCGTCGTGATCGACTGTCCGCCGCAACTTGGCTTCTTGACCATGAGCGCACTGATTGCTGCGACGACCGTGTTGATCACCGTCATTCCGTCGATGCTGGATATCGCTTCGATGAACCAGTTTTTGCAAATGACCGCTGGGCTGCTGAGTGTTGTCGCCAGTTATGGGGCATCGCTTGAATACGACAACCTGAAGTTTCTGATCACCCGGTTTGAACCGTCTGACGGGCCTCAAGCGCAGATGGCCGGATTTCTGCGAGCGCTCTTCGCCGAACAGGTCATGACCCACACCTTCTTGAAGTCCACAGCGGTATCCGACGCAGGTCTTACCCAACAAACACTATATGAAGTAGATCGTAGCGAGTTTAACCGCAACACCTATGATCGTGCGGTCGAATCGATCAATCAGGTGACTGGTGAATTGGAAGACTTGGTTCAGGCAGCATGGGGGCGCAACTGATGGCACGCAAAGATGTCTTCAAAGGCACCCTCGAGGCTTTGATTAACCCCCCTCCCCGTCCGCATTCGAAAAGCATCCTGCAATCGGCGGCACTTGGGGCTGTAGAAAGCGGCCTTTCTCGAGGGCTTCAACTTACCGAACTCGAACCGGATCAGATCATCCAATCTGAGTTCGAAGACCGCCTACCATACGATGATGCTTCATTGGCTGATCTGGTCGAAAGCATCAAAGAACACGGCCAGCAGATCCCCATTCTCGTGCAACGGGCCGAGGATGGGCATTTTCGCATCATTTACGGCAGGCGTCGTCTAGCAGCTGCCCGGGCGTTGGGTCTGAAGGTCCGCGCACTGGTCACGCAAATGGATGATGAACAACGGATCCTGGCTCAAGGCATAGAGAACTCGGTCCGGCAGGATCTTTCCTTCATCGAGAAAGCGATGTTTGCCCACCGGCTTCGAGAGTCGGGCGTTGAAGACGGAACAATCCGATCCGCACTGAACATCGATCTGGGCTCCCCGAAGGCAACGACCATCTCGACAATGAAGATGGTCGTCGAAACTCTGGGCGAAGACATCATATTGGCCATCGGTCGGGCTCCTGGCATTGGTCGCCCGCGTTGGCGGGCTCTCGCGGATGCAATTCGCGGGCGCACGGTAGGCTTTGCCTCCGAAGATCGCCAGACAATCATCTCAGAGATCATCAACGTGCCCGAGTTTGCAGCTGCAAACCAGGATGACGGGCCCGATCCGTCGGATGTGCGCTTCGCTCGCGCGGTATCAATTCTGAGCGCCAAGCCATCGCATGCGAGCCCGCAAAAGACTGATGCGGATAGCTCGGTTGGCCAGGTCAAAGCATCGCGATCCGCCTTCGCAGTCACGGTGCGAGCCAAGGACAATCCCGAATTCCATTCATGGCTTGTCGCCAAAGGTGACCGCCTTCTGCAAGCTTGGCATGATGAATGGCAATCTGAAGTGAACAGCAACCCCAACACGGAGGCACGCTAGAAACAGAACGGCCCCCCGAGTTATCCCGAGAGGCCGATTTGCCGATCAAACAGAGTTGGCGCTCTGATCTGACCACGTTCTGTACGGAAAGAATCGCGCAAATCGCCTAGCAAGTCAACGCCGCGTCAGCGGTGAACGAAGGTATTTTGCCTTTTGCTGGCCTTCGTTGCGTTCGGAAACCGTCAGGCACAGCCTGATCGGTACGGGAAGTCGCATGTTTGCGTGAGAACTAATGCGCAAAGCCCCCTACCCCACGTTCCTAATCCCTCCCAAAGCTGACACGCATAACGAAAGTTTGAATGCGCCGCCGGCGTGTTGGGAAGTACTCGATGCTCTGGCTGTCTGTCGGACAAAATTTGACCTGACTTCTGCAAGTATCACCGTTCTTCGCGCTCTTCTCAGCTTTCTCCCAAAGAAGCCCGACCAGCGGTCTGATCCGTTTCTCGTTTGGCCATCCAACGAGGCTCTCGCAAAACGTGCCGATGGTATGGATGAGCGTACTCTCCGTCGACACTTGGCTCGCCTTTCCGAGGCCGGACTGATCGAAAGGCGCAGCAGTCCAAATGGGAAGCGGTTTGCTCTTCGATTCAAGAGCGCGGTCGTCGCCGCATACGGTTTCACATTGTCGCCACTCTTCGATCGCAGGGCCGAAATTCTAGAAACCGCCGAGGACGTGCGCCTTGAGTCAGAACTAAGAGACGTCGAACGTGCCCAGATCCTAGAGTATCTGCATCAGTTAGCAGCTCAGAGCTTACCCAGTGGAGAGCCCACGCTCTCCGTCGAGAGTGATCGCGAGATCAGGAAACTGCTTCGTCGCTCAATCCAGACAAACGAACTCGTCATCATCAGGAAATCTATGGCTAAACTTGTTCAGTCTTGCACACCTGAGATCGCAGTTGTGTCCGCCAGCAACAGCCAAAATGACCGCCATCATCAGAAGACAGATAAAGAATCTTTAGAATCTGTAGGCGAAGGCCAAAACAAGCTTTCGGTAGTCAAAGCCAGCATTGAGGAAGCGCCTCCCAAAGCTGGCATCGGCAGTCTAACGCTTGAGGATTGCTTAGAAGCTGCCAGTGAAGGCGTTGCGTTTTCACCTGAACCGGTCCGCACCTGGCGAGACCTGATCAAACTTGGGGAAACGCTTGCGCCAATGATCGGCATAGGTTCGGAATTGATGGATCATGTCAGACGGGCGATGGGACCACTTGCCGCGTCCATAAGTGTGCTCTGCTTGGTCCAACGGTCAAACAAGATCAGCCGCCCAGGTGCATACCTTAGGGCACTCGCCCTCAAGGCTGATGCTGGGGAATTCTCGCTGAACTCACTTGTAAGATCCGCAAAGAGATCAAGGTTTGCAGCTGTAAACTGACTTTCGAGTTTTGGCGCACCTGCCATTCCCGATACAGCCTGCTGGCCAAATCTAGTCTGTATCCTAAGGGTGCCAGGCTTGCGGCAAAAGCAGGAGAGTTGGAGGCAGGATGGATTTCCGGTGACGGGTCAAGGCCGGGAGAGAGGCTTCCGGCGCCCGTCACGGAGAGACTGCGATGAACACTATGGAAATTCTGGACCCCGTGCGGACGACGACGGCGGGCGGCTACAAGGTTGATGTTAGCCGGGGCGAGCGGAACGGACGGGTATCTTCCGAATGGTTCAACCGGCCAGATGATGAGAGGTATCTGTCGCTCGACGATCTCTGGGCATCGGTGAAGGGTCGCTCCGAACGCAGCCGCAGCCGCGTAGTGCAAACTGCGGACATCCGGGTTGAGGCCACGCGCGACAGTGCCGAGCGGCTGCACCTGGTCCTGCCGAAAGCGCATGAACCGGTCGCGCCTACGCACTGGGCTTTCGGCCAGCTTGCCAGTATCGTCGGCGCTCCTGCCTCCTACCTAAGGCAGCTGCCGGCGCCGCTGGCGGGGATCAACCTGATGGTGTGGACGGCTCCACCCAACGGCATCGCAATGTGCCATGCTGGAGATGTTGCAACCAACAGAACGGGAGAACCATCCACATGCAGATTACAACACTCGGGATCGATCTCGCCAAGTCCATCTTTCAGCTTCACGGGATCGACGCTGAAGGAAAGGTCTTGCTGAGGAAGAAGCTGCGGCGCCAGGTCCTGCTGAGCTTCCTCGCTGGCCTTCCACCGTGCCTGGTCGGCATGGAAGCCTGCGCGACCGCTCACTTCTGGGCGCGCGAAGTTGCTGCACTGGGTCACGAGGTGCGGCTGATCCCGCCGGCTTACGTCAAACCCTATGTGAAGCGGCAGAAGAACGACATGGCAGATGCGGAGGCTATCTGCGAAGCCGTTTCGCGACCGAACATGCACTTCGTGGCCATCAAGTCCGCCGATCAACAGGCTGTGCTGATGCTGCATCGATCGCGGGAGCTTCTGGTGCGGCACCGGATTGCCATGATCAATGCGCTCCGGGCGCATCTCGCCGAATTCGGGATCGTCGCCGCGCGTGGGGCACACAAGATGCGCGATCTGGTCGGAGAGCTTCAAAGCGACGAGACCGACATCCCCGCGGTCGGTCGAACGGCATTGTTGTCACTGGTTCGGCAGCTGGATGCACTCGAGACAGAGATCGCCAACCTGGATCGCGAAATACACGCCTGGCACCGGCAGAGTGAGATCAGCTCACGACTGGCCACAATTCCGGGTGTCGGTGTGATCACAGCCACGGCCGCGGCGGCGACCGTCGCAGACGCATCCCTGTTCACTTCAGCGCGCCAGTTTGCGGCCTGGCTCGGCCTTGTGCCAAGGCAGGCATCGTCAGGGGGCAAAGACCGGCTGGGCCGGATAACGAAGATGGGCGACGGGTATTTGCGAAAACTTCTCGTCATCGGCGCGACGTCGATCATTCGTTCCGCCGGAAAGGCGGACCCAAGAACACGGGAATGGGTGCAAGCCCTGCTTGAGCGGAAGTCGGCAAGGCTGGCGAGCGTCGCCCTGGCCAACAAGATGGCCCGCGTTGTCTGGGCACTGCTGTCGAAGGGAGAGATCTACCGCACCGAATGAGATAGGGGCCGCAAACCGCGCACGGCCCTGAAAGGATGCAAGAGCACCAGAAGTGATGAGGATGAACGCAGCCGCAACTGGAACACACCGTCGTATTGCAAGGGCTTTAAGCCCGCCAATCTGAAAGGGATCCGGTTCGCGGACATCATCAGGGCCAGCGGTCACATGCGCCGCGCAAACAGGCCGGACAAATGACCGCTAGCACTGTC
>NCDY01000109.1 GCA_002280405.1 Rhodobacterales bacterium 32-66-9
CCGCGGCCTTGGCACCCAGTTCCTCGCCCATGTCGAACGCTGCAAGGTCCTGTTGCATCTGGTCGATGGCACATCTTCGTCAATCACGAAGGATTTCAAAACCATCGTGACCGAACTTGAAGCATATTCCGACGTTCTGGGCGACAAGCCCCGCATCGTCGCGCTGAACAAGACCGACGCGATGACCGCCAGGGAAATCACCGACCGCCGCCGCGCGCTGGAGAAGGCCAGCGGCGGTCAGGTCCAAGTGATCTCTGGCGTGTCGGGAAAGGGTCTGCCCGAGGTTCTGCGCGCGCTCTACGCCACGATCACGGCGGAGGCCCCCGCAAAGGAGACCGCGCCGTGGCAGCCTTGACTTCGGGCGTGACGCTCACCGCGCCCGACATCCGTACCGCCAAGCGGCTGGTGGTGAAGATCGGCTCGGCGCTCCTCGTCGACCGCAAGACCGGCCTCAAGCAGAACTGGCTCTCCGCCCTCGCCCTCGACGTGGCCGAGGCGAAGACGCGCGGCACCGATGTCGTCCTCGTCTCCTCCGGCTCCATCGCGCTGGGTCGCAAGGTCCTGAACCTCGGCGACGGCGTCCTGACGCTGGAACAGTCCCAGGCCGCCGCCGCCGTCGGGCAAATCCGGCTGGCGCGCGCCTATGAGGAAGTCCTCGCCCCGCACGGCATCACCACCGCGCAGGTGCTGGTCACGCTGGAGGACACCGAGAACCGCCGCCGCTACCTCAACTCCCGCGCGACGATGGAGACGCTGCTGGGTCTGGGCGTCGTTCCGATCGTGAACGAGAACGACACCGTCGCCACCGACGAGATCCGCTTCGGCGACAACGACCGGCTTGCCGCCCAGATCGCGGTGACGGCGGGGGCGGACCAGCTGATCCTCCTCAGCGACGTCGACGGCTTCTATACCGCGAACCCGAAGGAAGACCCGACCGCCACCCGCTTCGACGTCGTGGACACCATCACGCCCGAGATCGAGGCGATGGCGGGCGACCCGATCTCGGGCCTATCCAAGGGCGGGATGAAGACCAAGCTCCTCGCCGCGAAGACTGCCGTCGCGGGCGGTTGCGCGATGGCGATCATGGAGGGCTCGACCCTGCGGCCCCTGAAGGCGCTGGCCGAAGGGGCGGCGCGGACGTGGTTCGTCTCGGCTGCCGATCCGCAACTGGCCCGCAAGCGCTGGATCAACGCGATGAAGCCGCGCGGAGAGCTGGTGCTGGACGCGGGTGCCGTGACGGCGCTGAAGGCGGGCAAGAGCCTGCTTCCGGCGGGGGTCACGAAAGTCACCGGCAGCTTCGGGCGCGGCGAGCCGGTCGCGATCCTGTCGCCCGACGGTGTGGTTCTCGGCAAGGGGCTGGTGCGCTATACTTCCGCCGAGGCCCGCAAGATCGCCGGGCACCGGTCGGGCGAGATCGAGGCGATCCTCGGCTACCAGGGCCGCGCGGCGCTGGTGCACCGGGACGACATGGTGGTTTGAAGGGCCCAAATTCCTTCGAAGGAATTTGCAAAAGTCTTCGAAGACTTTTGCCGCGGGCTGAAACGGAGGCGTGAGACATGGACGGCCGGTTCAACGTCCTGATGACCGATATCGGGACCAGGGCCCGCGCGGCAGCCGCCGAGCTTGCCTTTGCCTCCTCCGAGCGCAAGGCCACGGCGCTGATCGCGGCAGCGGATGCGGTCACACGGCGGCGGCAGGAGATCCTGGATGCCAACACGCTTGACCTTGACGCCGGGGCGCAGAAAGGCCTGAGCCCGGCGATGCTTGATCGTCTCCGCCTTGACGAAAACCGGATGCGCGGCATCGTCGACGCGCTGCGCCAGATCGCCGAGCAGAAGGATCCCGTCGGCCGCATCCTTGCCAAATGGGACCGGCCGAACGGGCTTCATATCCAGCGCGTGGCCACGCCGCTTGGCGTCGTCGGCGTGATCTACGAGTCACGTCCGAATGTGACCGCCGACGCGGGTGCGCTTTGCCTGAAATCCGGCAATGCGGTGATCCTGCGCGGTGGCAGCGATTGCTTCGAGACCTCAGAGGCGATCCACTCCTGCATGCTCGACGGGCTCAAATCCGCCAACCTGCCCGCCGCCGCGATCCAGTTCATCCCGACGCGCGACCGCGAGATGGTGACGGCCATGCTCACTGCGACGGACTACATCGACGTCATCGTGCCGCGTGGCGGCAAGGGCCTTGTCGGCCTTGTCCAGCGCGAGGCCCGCGTCCCGGTCTTCGCCCATCTCGAAGGCATCTGCCACGTTTACGCCGACCGCGACGCCGACTTGGGCAAGGCCCGCCGCGTGACCTTGAACGCCAAGACCCGCCGCACCGGTGTCTGCGGCTCGGCCGAGTGCCTGTTGATCGACTGGCAGTTTTACACGAAACACGGCGGCGTGCTGATCGAGGACCTGATCAAGGCCGGGGTCGAGGTCCGCACCGAAGGCGAGCTTCTGAAGATCCCCGGCACCCGGAAGGCCGCGCCCGATGATTTCGGTCGCGAGTTTCTCGACATGATCATCGCCGCCAGGCTGGTGGACGGCGTGGACGAGGCCATCGCCCATATCCGCAAATACGGCTCCAGCCACACCGAGGCGATCCTGACCGAGAACGATGCCACGGCCGAACGCTTCTTCCAGCAGCTCGATTCAGCCATCCTGATGCGCAACGCCTCGACCCAGTTCGCAGCAGCTGACCAGCTTCAAGTATCTGGTCACCGGCAACGGGACGATCAGAGCCTGAGTTCAGAAGGTCAGCCGGATCGTCGTCGCGCCGATTTCGGTCACCAGCCTTCGGCCCTGACGCGCCAGCTCTTCCGGCACCAGGGCAAAATGGACCTGATTCGCCCCGATTTCCGCTGGCGCACGCGGCTCCGTCAGCACCTCCCACAAGGCCGGGTCCACCTTCAGCCGCGGTGCCTCGGCCAGGATTGTCCAGCCGATGTCGGACCGCGTCACGCCGATCCTGCCGCCATAGGCCAAAGCGCTTTCCAGACATTGCAGCAAAAGGAACGCCAGCCGCACCTCGCGCCGCGCCAGATCGTTCGGGCTGGTCCAGGCATAGCCGATCCGCCCCCCGCGCCCCAGATCGCCCAGGATCGCGGCGACTTCTGACCGCGCGATCCGCTGGTCGCCGGTCGCCTGGCCAAAGCACACCCGAAAGAACCGGATCCGGGCATTCGCATTGGCGACGCTTTCGGAAATCAGCGCCATTTCCGGACGCACCCCCCCCGGTTCCATCGCCAGAAGCTCCACCCCGTTGCCTATCGCCCCGATCGGGCTGATAAGGTCATGGCAGATGCGCGAGGCGATCAGGGCGGCGAGGTCGGGCTTGTCTTGCATGGGCTGAACCGGGCGAAAGGGCAGGAAATGTCGGCACTTCTGGAACCGGGAATGCTGGTGCGACACCCGGAGCAGGCGGACTGGGGTCTGGGTCAGGTACAGTCGAACATCGACGACAAGGTAACCGTCAACTTTGAACACGCCGGAAAAGTGGTGATCGACATGAGGCGCGTCTTCCTTGTGCCGGTGGCCGGACCTGATCACCCATAGTGCGAATCCGCGCGCGAAACTCAACCGGGAATTGCTACACGGCCGCGCAGCGGGGCGGACGGTTGCAAAGCTGCCGACCCATGGCTAAGTCAGGTCGGCGTCAAGCCCCGAACAAAGTGCCAGACCAAAGTGATGTCTGCCGAAGAAAGCCCCTATGCCGTGCGGCTGGCGACCACGCCCGAGGATCTGACCGCGGCGCAAGCCCTGCGCTATCAGGTCTTCGTCCGGGAACTGGGCGGCGATGGCCCGCTGGTCGATCATGCGGCGGGTCTGGAGCGTGACGCATTCGATACGCATTTCGATCACCTGGTCCTGGTGGACCGCCGCATCGACCCTGCAACCCATGCCCATGTCATCGGTGCCTACCGCGTCCTGCCCAGCGACCGCCGCGCCGCTGCCGGCCGTTTCTATTCGGAAACCGAGTTCGACCTGTCGCCGCTGCTCGCCTCGGGCCGCCGCCTTCTCGAGCTTGGCCGGTCCTGCGTCCACGGCGATCACCGCGGCGGCACCGCCATGTTCCACCTCTGGAACGGGCTCGCGGAATATGTGCTTGACCGGGGCATCGAGGTGCTTTTCGGCGCGGCGAGCTTTCACGGCACCGACATCACCGCCCTGGCGCAGTCCCTGTCCTACCTGCACCGCCACCACCTCGCGCCGCCGGCGATGCGGGTCCGCGCGCTTGGTCCCCACCGCCAGGAGATGGACCTGATCCCCGCCTCCCGGCTGGACCGACGGGCCGCGATGGCCGCGACACCGGCCCTGATCAAGGCCTATCTGCGCCTTGGCGGCTTTGTCGGCGACGGAGCCTGGATCGACCGCGACTTCAACACCACCGATGTCTGCCTCGTGATGGACACCGGCCAGATGTCGGTCCGTCACCGCGAATTCTACATTCGCAAGGCCGGCGCATGACCGGCTGGGAACAGGCGCAGCCGCCGCCGCTGCGGATCGCGCCGCTCGGCTGGCCGCGCGTGCTGTGGCGCGGCACTTTGGTCGGCGCTCTCACCTTTGGCGGGCTCATCGTGCTTCTGCTGGTGCGGCTGGTGGAATGGCCGCTTTGCGGCCAGGCGCGCCCGGTGACACCGCACATCACCCGCGTCGTGTGCCGCACCGCGCTGCGCTTCCTGCGCCTGCCGCTGGTGGTCCACGGCAAGGTGATGACGAAACCCGGTGCCTCCGTCGCCAACCATTCGTCATGGCTCGACGTCCTCGTGTTGAATGCCGTCCAGTCCATCTATTTCGTCGCCAAGGCCGAGGTCGCCGGCTGGCCCGGCATCGGCTGGCTGGCCCGCGCCACCGGCACCGTCTTCATCGCCCGCAAGGGAACCGAGGCGAAACGCCAGCAGGAAATCTTCGAATCCCGCCTGATGGCCGGGCATCGCCTCCTGTTCTTTCCCGAAGGCACCTCGACCGACACGATCCGCGTCCTGCCGTTCAAATCCACCCTGTTCGAGGCCTTTTTCTCCCCCGCGCTGGAACGCACGATGCATGTCCAGCCGGTGACCGTTGTCTTTCACGCCCCCGACGGCGAGGACGCGCGCCACTACGGCTGGTGGGGTGACATGGACTTTGCCAGCCATCTCCTGAAGATTCTGGCAACCCGGCGTCAGGGTCGGGTCGAGGTGACCTTCCACCCGGAAGTTCCCGTCGATGTCTTCGAGAACCGCAAGAAGCTGGCCCAGCACTGCGAAAGGGTGATCCGCACCGCCCATGTCAACGCAGCGTGACGAGGGTCGTGTGGCGGGGGTCGTGTAAGGGGGCCGCCGCCCGACGTGGGCCCCCTGACGCGGAAAGCCGGGCCCGCCCCCGCCGGTCGCCGCCCTTCCGGGTGGGCGATCCGCGCACCGGCGCCCTCAGCGCAGGCGCCGCAGCAGTTCCAGCGACGGCTCGCCGGTCACCGGCAGCCCGACGCTCGCCTCATAGGCGCGGATCGCGGCGCGCGTCTTCGCCCCGATCACCCCGTCCGCGCCCGCGGTGTCGAAACCCTTCGCGGTCAGACGCCGCTGCAACTCGCGGCGGTCGCCTTGCGTCAGGCCGCTGGCATCGGGCCCGAACGAGGCCCGCACCGGCCCGCGGCCGAGCAGCCGGTCGGACAGATGCCCGACCCCGATCGCGTAATTCTGCGCGCCGTTGTAGCGCAGGATGGTCGCGAAGTTCTGCGTCAGCAGGAAGTAAGGCCCCCCGCCCCCGTTCCCGCCCGCGATGATCGACCCGCCTGCCAGCGCCCGACCCTCTGCCGACCGCACGCCCGCTCCTTGCCAGTCCGCCGCCGAGCGGCCCTTGCCCCGCCCAAGAAGCCCGGCGTCGAACCCCGCCGGCAGCGTTACCTCCATCCCCCACGGCATGCCGGTCGTCCAGCCGGACCGCTGCAGATAGGCCGCCGTCGAGGCCAGCGCATCGGTGGGGTCCTCCGACCAGATGTCGCGCCGACCGTCGCCGGTGAAATCGACCGCAAACTCCAGATACGAGGTCGGGATGAATTGCGTATGCCCCATCGCCCCCGCCCAGCTGCCGGTCATCGCACCCGGTGTGACATCCCCCGCCTGCAGGATGCGCAAAGCCGCGACCAGCTGGCCCTCGAAGAACTCTCCCCGCCGCCCCTCATAAGCCAGCGTCGACAGGGCCGAGACGACTGGCACATTCCCTCGCCGCGTCCCGAAAAAACTTTCCAGCCCCCAGACGGCCGCGACGACATGGCCCTCGACCCCATAGCGGCTTTCGATCGCTGACAACGTGCCGCCATACTGCGCGACCTTCTGCCGTCCAAGGCTGACCCGCTCCTCGGAGGCGGCAATGTTCAGGTAATCCTCCAGCGACCGCTTGAACTCGGTCTGATTGCGGTCCTTCTCGATCACCTGCGGCAGAAACCCCGCGCCCCGGAAAGCCGCATCGATGGTGCCCGACGCAATCCCGCGGCCCGCGGCCCGCGCCTTGAACCCGTCCACCCAGGCATCCCACCCCGCATTCGGCACCGCACGGGGTGCGGGGTCCGGGGCGGGATAACCTCCGCCCCCGCCCGACCGACCGCCCGACCGACCGCCCGAGCCGATACAGGCGGACAGCCAGGCCGTCGACCCTGCCAAAAGCACCCCGCGCCGGGTGAAGTGCCGTGAGACCGCCGTCTGGTCCATGATCCTGCCCGCCTTCTGCCCTTGTTTTCCCGGCATGATACAGACAGGCAGCCTCAGGCCAAGAGCGCAAGAGCGCAAGAGCAGGGTGGGCGATATTGCCCATCCCACCCACGCACCGAAGCATCAGACCGGCAGGATCATGCCTAACCGTTCCTGAACGTCCGCAGATAAGTTTCTGAAATCCCTTACTCAGGAACCCTGTTCACGCGTGGACAACCCATCTCACTCGCCACCGTTCTTCAGCTTCCAGGCGATCTGCCGCAGCATCCCGTGGAAGGTCTGCACCTCCGCCCGCGTCAGGCCCAGCCGCCCCCACATGTTCCGCAGGTTCGCCTTCATCCCCTCGACCTTCGTCGCCGGAAAGAAGAACCCTGCCGCATCGAGCCGCTCCTCGAAATGGTCGGCGAGGCGGTCCACATCTTCCCGGCTGGCAAAGTCGGTCCGTGCCAGCTCCATGACCGAGGCGGGGACCGGGGCCCCCTGCCGCTGCCATTCATAGCCGAGAAGGAGGACACACTGCCCGAGGTTCAGCGAAGGAAACTCCGGGTTCACCGGCACCGTGACGATCGCATTCGCCCGGACGATGTCCTCGTTCTCCAGCCCTGCCCGCTCTGGCCCGAACAGCACACCCACCCGCTTGCCCTCGGCCCCCATCGCGCGGGCCATTTCCATGGCCCGTTGCGGTGTCACGACCTCCTTCACCAGCTCCCGCCCCCGCGCGGTGGTGGCAAAGACGAAGTCGCAGTCGGCAATCGAGGCGGGCAGGTCCGCAAAAAGCCTGGCCCGGTCCAGAACCCGCCCCGCACCGGAAGCCATCGCGACCGCCTTCGGGTTCGGCCAGCCGTCCCTGGGCCCGACGATCCGCATCCGCTCAAGCCCGAAATTCAGCATCGCCCGCGCCGCCGCCCCGATGTTCTCGCCCATCTGGGGCCGGACCAGAACGAAGACGGGGGGGATCATGCTGCACACCTTTGCGGGACATCTTGCCGCCAGATAGGCCAGAGCCACTTCGCTGGCAAGCGGACCGCCCAAGGTAGCCAAGCCGCCGAAACGCTGATACACGGGCCGCCAGACCAAGACCGGAGCCCTCGAATGGCCGCTGACGACCGCCCGCAGATCACCTTGATCGCGCCGCCGAGCTTTGATCCTCAGACGTTCTCGGACCGGCTGGGTTGCGTCCTCGACGGGGCCGAGATCGCCTGCCTGCGGTTGTCGCTGGCAACCCGGGACGAAGAGATCCTGATGCGCGCGGCCGACGCCGTCCGCGAGGCCGGGCATGCCCGCGACGTTGCGGTCGTGATCGACAACCACCTGATCCTGGCCGAGCGCCTCGGGCTGGACGGCGTCCACCTGACCGACGGGTCGCGCAACGTCCGCAAGGCCCGCAAGGACCTTGGTGCCGATGCAATCGTCGGGGCGTTCTGCGCGACCAGCCGACATGACGGGATGACCGCAGGCGAGGCCGGTGCCGACTATGTCAGCTTCGGCCCTATCGGAGCGACCAGCCTTGGCGACGGAAGCCGGGCCGAGTTCGACCTGTTCGAATGGTGGTCCGAGGTCATCGAGGTTCCGGTCATCGCGGAAGGCGCGCTGACAGCCGACCTCGTGGCGCGCTTCGGACCCGTCACCGACTTTTTCGCCGTGGGCGAAGAGATCTGGGGGACCGACGATCCGCTGTCGGCTCTTAAGGCCCTGCTCAAGCCGCTCGGCTGATGCGCGCGTCGAAGACTTCGTCACGCCTCGCTTGCGACGAGAAGACGAAGTCGCACGAGAAGCGGCCGCCGAGGTCGGAGCAACCGGAAAGCCCGGCAGGGTGTCGGCGCGTCGCGACCGCAAGACCCGTGATCCTCGACTTCGGTTTTCCCGAAGTCACCGGCCGGTTGCAGATTCGCCGCGGACGCGCTGTTGAAGAACACGCCCGCCCAGAGCGCCGGACCGACAAAGTGGTCGACGCGGAACGGTGTGCAACCCGCCACCGCGTCGCGCGCCGGGCCCGGGCCCGCCGCCTTGGAAATCAGCACGTGAAAGCGCGGCTGACCGAGTACCTCCGCCCCCTCCCAGTGGGCTCTGTTGCACAAATCCCGTGAGGGATTCATCTTGTGAATCCAGTGTGGTAGCTGGAGGCCATGAGCAGACCGAACACACCGACCTACAAGACGCTGAACTGGCCCGCGTATAGTGAGCCATTGATGCGCCATTGGTTCGAGCGCAATGGCGAACGCGCTCAAGCGCCGCGGTTCGCTGTCGGTCTGGTTCGATCCGACAATGATCTGGGAGGCGGAGCCCACCGGAAAACGTGGCCGGCAGCCTGACTATAGCGATGCCGCGATCCAGACATGTCTGACGATGAAAGTTCTGTTCGGCATGGCGCTCCGGCAGACGACCGGGTTCGTCGAGAGCTTGCTGCGGCTGATCGACCTTGACTGGGCTGTGCCGAACTTCAGCACCCTCAGCCGCCGCCAGAAATGCCTGAAGGTTAACATCCCCTACCGCGCATCGCAGGGCCCGCTGCACCTCTTGATCGACATCGAGCCGGTGAGCGCCACCGGTTCGAGCGAACCGGCGAGGGGGATCAAGGTCGAGGGCGAAGGGGAGTGGAACGCCCGTAAGCATGGTGGCACGAAGCGCCGCGTCTGGCGCAAGGTCCATCTCGGGATCGACGAGCAAACGCTGGAGATCAGGGCGGTCGAGGTCACCAGCAGCGACGTCGGGGATGCCCCCATGCTGCCCGAGTTGCTTAGCCAGATCCCTCCCGATCAGGAGATCGCCAGCGTCACCGCGGACGGGGCCTACGACACGCGCAAATGCCACGACGCCATCGCCGAACGCGGAGCCCATGCCGTGATCCCGCCCCGCAAGAACGCCAAGCCGTGGAAGACAGAAACGGCAGGTGCGGCCGCGCGCAACGAGGCGCTGCGGGCGTCGAAATACCTCGGACGCGCGCTCTGGCGACGATGGAGCGGATACCACCGCCGTAGTCGCGCAGAGACGAAAATGCACTGCGTCAAACTACTGGGTCAGCGCCTCATGGCGGTTCGGCATCGGCCTCGAACCGGTGGCGGCACGATGCCTCACCCTCGACCGCCAGGTCGCGGAGTTCCAGGTCCGTGTTGCCGTACTGAACGGCTACACCGCTCTCGGCATCCCCGTCA